>JANPGL010000817.1:0-14724 GCA_031423915.1 Actinomycetes bacterium
GTGCTCGGGCTCATGGCGTCGGGCAAGACGTCGCTCGGACGCGAGTTGGCCCGGCGCCTCGGCCGCCCGCTGCGCGACAACGACGCCGACATCGAGGCGGCCGCCGGCGCCGACGTTCGTACGCTGGCGGTCACCGAGGGAGTGGCGGCCATGCACGAACGCGAGGCGCAGCACCTGCTCGGCGCGCTCGCCTCGGCCGAGCCGTCGGTGATCACGGCCGCGGCGTCGACCATCGAGCGGCAGGACTGCCGGGACGCCCTGGCCGCGGCGGCGACCGTGTGGCTCGACGTCGCGCCGTCCGTGCTGGCGCGCCGGTTCGACGCCGGGGCGCACCGGCCCACGTTCGGTCGCCCGGTCGGTGAGCTGCTGGTCGAGCAGCACCGACGGCGGGCGCCGCTGTTCGCCGCGGTGGCCACCGTGGTGCTCCACCTCGACGAGCACGACGATGCCGGGCCCACCGAGCTCGCCGAGCGAGCGCTGCGAGCCCTCGTCGATCAGCCCTGATCGCGCAGGAACTTCTCGAGCTCGGCGGCCAGCTCGTCGCCCGACGGGATGTCCTCGGCCACGATGGGCGACGCGGCCGGCAGCGCGGCGCGCATCTCGTCGTCGTAGGCGGTCTCGAGCTGACCGATCATCACGACGTGTTCGGGGTTGCCGGCCACCAGTTCGTCGAGGCGGGCCCCGTGAGCGGCGGCCTCGGCGCGCAGGTCGCCCAGGTCGAAGCGGACGCCGCTGATGGCGCTGACCCCGTCGAGCAACGCCACGGACGCACCGGGGTACGGCATGTTTGCCACGTAGTGGGGGACCTGGGCCCACAGGCCGACGACGTCGACGCCCGCGTCGCCGAGCGCCCTCTCGAGCGCAGCGGCTGCGCCGGCCGGCACGTCGACCGAGTTCTTCAGGTAGGGCAGCGTGGCAGCCAGCTCGGCGCTCGAGCAGGACACCGACAGCCGCGATGGACGGGTGTGCGGCGTTCCGAACGGGTAGGCGCCCAGCGCCACGGTCGTGCGCACCCCGAACTCGCCGGCGAGCTCCACGACGGCTCGCGAGAAGCGGCGCCAGGAGGTGTCGGGTTCGTTGCCGGTGAGCAGCAGGACGTTGCGCCCCAGGGCGTCGGTGCCGTGCTTCAGCACGAGGTCGGGCCATACGAGCCGGGTGTTCACGCCGTCACGCAGCTCCATGATGGGGCGGCGGGCCCGATAGTCGATGAACGTGTCGGCGTCGAACGTGGCGATCGTGCGGGCCGACAGCTGGCCGTCGGCCGAGGCGACGGCGGTGGCCGCGGCAGCGCCCGCGTCGATCCATCCCGCCAGCATGATGACCAGCACGGGCGGCTGGGCGGGCTCGGGCCAGGGTTCGTGGCGTTCGTAGTCGGCGGTCATGCGCTCTCCTCGCCTGGAAGGCTAACGGCAAGCGAACGCCGCGGGACGAGCGGGTTCAGGGCAGCTTGCCGAGCTCGTCGAGAGCCATGGCGGCGGCGTTGTCGACCTGGCGCTTGAACGGGGCCAGCTCGGCCGGATCCCGGTCGCCCATGGCGCCGCCGAGGTAGCGGGCGTACACACCCTCGAGGATGCAGGCCAGCTTCCACAGGGCGAAGGTGACGTAGAAGCCGAGCTGCGCGGTGTCGCGCCCGCTGACCGCGGCGTACCGGGCGGCCACGTCGGCACGGTCGAGGAACCCGGGCGCCGTGGTGGCTGCACCCTCCCAGGCGCTGGCGTCGTCGCCGGGACCGGTCCAGTAGACCATCAGCAGGCCGAGGTCGGCGAGAGGGTCGCCGAGCGTGCAGATCTCCCAGTCGAGCACGGCGGCCACGTCGCCACCGGGGGTGACCATGCAGTTGTCGAGCCGGTAGTCGCCGTGGACGATCCGGGCCGGACCCTGCTCGGGGATTCGCTGCAGCAGCGCGTCGTGCACCTCGTCGACGGCGGACAGCTCTCGCGTCTTCTGGGCGTTCCACTGCCCGTACCACCGCTTGAGCTGGCGGGCGATGTAGCTCTCGTGCTTGCTCAGGTCGGCCAGGCCGACGGCGTCGAGGTCGACGGCGTGGATGGAGGCGAGCGTGTCGACGAGCGACTCGCTGGCCCGCCGCCGGGCCGCCACGGTGAGTCCGGCCTCGGCCTCGGCCCGATCGTGCACGACGAGGCCGTCGACGAAGCGCATCACGTAGAAGGGAGCCCCGTTCACGTCGGGGTCCTGGCAGTGGCCCGCGGCCGGCGCCACGGGCACCGGCGTGCCGGACAGGGCGGCGATGATTCGGTGCTCACGTCCCATGTCGTGGGCGGAGGCGAGCAGGTGGCCGAGCGGGGGGCGTCGCAGCACGAACCGAGCGCCGTCGCTGCCGGTCACCTTGTACGTGAGGTTCGAGTGACCGCCGGCGATGAGGTCGAACGCGAACGGGCCACGGGCACCGTCGACCTCTGCCTCGAGCCACGCCGTCACCTTGGGCACGTCGATCCCGTGCAGAGGCTGCTCCATGGGCGCACCGTAGCGGTGGCCTGCGGTGATGCACACGTTCACCGGTAACCTGGACCGCATGGCCATCGACGTCACCGACGCCACCTTCCAGACCGAGGTCCTCGACCGCTCGAACGAGGTCGTCGTCGTCGTCGACCTGTGGGCGCCGTGGTGCGGCCCGTGCGTCACGCTCGGGCCCATCATCGAGAAGGTGGTCGGCGAGACCGACGGCGAAGTCATCCTCACGAAGGTCAACATCGACGAGAACCCGGGCATCGCCCAGGCCTTCGGCGTCCAGTCGATCCCGCTGGTCGTGGCGCTCAAGGACGGTCAGCCCGTCGACGGCTTCCTCGGCGCCCAGCCCGAGCACATGGTGCGCGACTGGGTGAAGCAGTTCCTCCCCAGCGAGGAGGAGACGGCCCTGCAGGCGCTGCTCGCCGCCGGCGACGAGGACAGCCTGCGCCAGGCGCTCGAGCTCGAGCCGGGCGAAGAGATCGTCATCGTCCCGCTCGCCCGGCTGCTGGTCGAGACCGGGCGTCCCGAAGAGGCGCTCGAACTGCTCAACCGCGTTCCCGAGACCGAGCCCGTGCGCCACGTGGCGGCCCAGGCGCGTCTGGCCATCCGCCCCGCCGACGACTACGACGCCCAGCTGCACGCGCTGCTCGACCAGGTGAAGGCCGACGAGACCGCCCGGCAGCAGTTCCTCGACATCCTCGAGGTCATGGGAGCGGAAGACCCACGCACCGCCGGCTACCGCAAGCAGCTCACGAACCGCCTGTTCTGACGGGCCTGCGTCCCGCCTGGCCCCTAGGCTCGTAGAGGGATCCGGGGAGGTGGCGATGCGCATCGAGCGGCGCGACGGGTACGTGCTGGTGATCGGCGGGCCGGTCCCGCGCGGCGCCGACGCCATCACGCTCGGCCCGGTCATCTCCGTGCGCACGCGGGCCGCCGGGTCGGCATACCTCATCCGGCACGAGCTCGTCCACGTGCGCCAGTGGCGGCGGTACGGGCCCATCGGCTTCGCGGCCCGCTACGTCGCCGACTACGTGCGGCACCGGCTCCGCGGGTACGGCCACTGGGCGGCCTACCGTCGCATCCGGTTCGAGATCGAGGCGGATTGGGTGGCCCGGCGCACCCTGCTGCACGTCGACGACCCCGTGATCGCCGAACCGGGGCCGACCAAGCCGGTACACTGACGCCCGCAGCTTCCCTCTGCCCACCGTGCCGTCGCGCGCCGACGGCCACCGCGCTCAGGGAGGCCCGCATGGGCGAACTTCTCCGACCCCCACCGCCGCGATCGTGGCGAGACCGGTTGGCCGCTCGCTTCGCCGCCGTCACGTTCGGTCGGGTGGCCAGCGGCGCCGGCGCGGTGCTGCTCGTGGCGGTCACCGCCTGGTGGCTGTTGCGCCCGGGCCGGTTGCCCGTCGAGGCGTCGCTTCCCCGGGCCGCCACGTCCTCCGCGGCACGGGCCCGAACCTCGGCACCGGTTCCGGTTCCGGTGGCCTCCGCGTCCACCGCGCCGCCAACGTCGGCCGTCCCGATGGTGCTGGTCGTCCAGGCCGCCGGCGCCGTGGTGCATCCGGGTGTGTACCGCCTGCCGGACGGCGCCCGCGTCGCCGAACTGATAGAGGCCGCCGGTGGCGCCACGGCCGATGCCGACCTCGACCGGGTGGCGCTCGCCGCCAAACTGGCGGACGGTCAACGCATCGCCGTGCCCCGCCGTGGCGACCCGGCGTCGCCCGCCGAGCCGGCGTCGGGGGCGTCCGGGACCGGGGCGGTCGCCCCGGGCCCCGTCGGCCCTGTCGATCTCAACCGGGCGACGACCGCCGACCTCGATCGGCTCCCGGGCGTCGGTCCCGCCACGGCTGCCGCCATCGTGGCGTATCGGGACGCGCACGGTCCGTTCGGGTCGATCGACGAACTGACCGAGGTTCCGGGCATCGGCCCGGCCAAGTTGGCCGCGCTGCACGGGCTGGTGACGGTGTGAGCGCCGCAAACCGCGGTGGGTCAGAGCGCCCAGTTGCGCACGAGCAGCAGCCCGAGGGCCACGCCGACCCACACCGCGGCGACGAACCAGGCGAACTCGCCCCACCAGGTGCGCCACGTGGCCAGGCTGCGCCGGGTGACGCGCCGCGCGGCCAGGTGCCCGAGCGCAGCCCAGACGAGCGCACTGGTGACCGTGGCGGCGAGGTAGCGGCCAGCCCCGGCCTCGAGCGGGATGCCCCACAGGAGCGCCGTGGGCAGCGCCATGGCGGCGAGCACCCAGCTGCCCTGGTCCTGCACGCAGGCGACCCCGTCGCACGGCGACAGCCGGTACAGCGCCACGGCGGCGACCATGGCCACCGCCGGGACCACGAGGCCCATCGCCGCGCCCCACCGCAGGATGCGCCGGCGGTAGGCGACGGGACCGTCGGGCACCGGCGTGGGGGCAGGGGCGCCGGCGCCGCGGGCGTCGGTCGGGCCGGTGCCGCGGGGGCCGACGTCTCGGGGTCCGGCGTCGCGCCGGGTCGGGGTGGTGACCATCTCGGCCTCCGAGCCTACGCGGAGCGGGCCCGTCGTGGGGGTTGGCCCGTGCCGCTGGCCATCGCTGCCACGCTGGGCGCGTGGGCCGCCCGACCGGCGCCGGTCGTGCCGGCCGCCGTCGTGGCCCTCCTGGCGCTGGCGAGCCGCCGGGGCTGGCCGGCCGTCGCCGCGGTCGCCGTGCTGGCCGGCGGCCTCGCCGACCGGGCGACCGCCGGGCTCGTCCCACCAGCCCGGACGACCCTGAACGAGGTGGCGGTCACTCTGGTCGACGACCCGAGACCGATCGGACCCGGCGTGGCCGTCACCGTCCGGTGGCAGGGCCGGCGGCTCGAGGCGAGGGCGTTCGGGCGACCGGCCGCCTCGCTGCGCGCTCGAGCTGCCGGCGACGTGGTGCTGATCGACGGCGAGATCGGCCCGCTGCCCGCCCGTGCCCGGGCCCGAGCGGTGCCGCGCCATGTGGCCGGCGAGCTCGACGTGCGGCTCGTGCGCGACTGGCGCCCCGGGCCGGTGGTGGCCGAAGCGGCCAACCGGGTGCGGCGGGCGTTGGCGCACGGCACCCGCACGTTGCCAGCGGTCGAGGCCTCCCTCGTGCGCGGCTTCGTGATCGGGGACGACCGCGACCAGCCCGCGTGGCTGGTCGCGGCGTTTCGCGACAGCGGCCTGGCCCATCTCACTGCCGTGTCCGGGCAGAACGTGGCGTTCCTGCTCGTGGTGCTCGGCCCTCTGCTGCGTCGCCTCGGCCTGCGCGCCCGGTGGCTCGTCACGGTGGGCGTCGTGGTGTGGTTCGCGGTGGTGACGCGGGCCGAGCCGAGCGTGTTGCGGGCGTGCGCCATGGCGGGCCTCGCCGCCACGGCGCGCTACGCCGACCGACCGGCCGACCCGCTGCGTGTGCTGGCGCTCGCCGTGGCCGCGCTCACCCTCGTCGATCCGTTGCTCGTCCACGCCGCCGGCTGGTGGCTCTCGGTCGGCGCCACCACCGGGCTCGCCGTCCTGACGACGCCGTTCGCCTCCCGGTTGCCCGGGCCGTCGTGGCTGGTGGAGCCGCTCGCCGCCACGCTGGCCGCGCAGCTCGGGGTGCTGCCCGTCCAGCTGGTGGTGTTCGGCACCATGCCGCTGCTGTCGGTGCCCGCCAACCTGCTGGCCGGTCCTGCCGCCGGCCTGGTGATGGTGTGGGGCTTACCGGCCGGGATCGCCGCCGGGCTCGGCCCCCGGTGGCTGGCCGGGGCGCTCCAGCTGCCTACGTTGGCGCTGGTGCGCTGGGTCGAGCTCGTCGCCGTGGTCACGGCGCGTGCGCCGACCGCAGCTGGGCCGATGACCACGGCGACCGTGGCGGCTGGGTGGCTCGGCACCCGGGCGGTGCGCGGGCGGCGCCGGGTAGGGTCGAGCCCGCCATGACGTCGCGTGTTCCGGTCCACCTGCTCCGCGGCGAGGACGAAGCGCTGTTGTCGACCGCCGTCGGCGAGCTGGTCCACCGGCTCGTGGGTGACGCCGACCGCACCCTCGTGGTCGACGAGTTCGACGGCGAGGACTACGAGCTGCGGGCGCTGGTCGACGCGGCGCAGACGCCGCCGTTCCTCACGGAGTTCCGTGTGGTCGTCGGCCGGGGCATCGGCCGTTTCGGGGCCGAGGAACTGGCATCGCTCACCGCCTACCTGGGCGATCCGCTGCCGAGCACCAGCCTGGTGCTCACCGGGGGCGGCGGCCGTCTGCCGAAGGCCGTGACCGACGCGGTGAAGAAGGCGGGCGGCGAGGTGCTCGACACCGACGCGCCGTCGGGGGCCAAGGATCGTCGGGCCTGGCTCGACGATCACGTCCAGGCGTCGGGACTGCGGCTCGACGGCGGCGCCCGGGCAGCGCTCGCCGAGCATCTGGGCGAGGACGTCGGGCGCCTGGCGTCGATCCTCGGCACGCTCGAGGCCACCTTCGGGTCCGGGGCGAAGCTGGCCGCCGGTGACGTGCTGCCGTTCCTCGGCCAGGCCGGTGGGGTCCCCCCGTGGGACCTGACGGACGCCATCGACAAAGGCGACGTGGCCACGGCGCTCACGATGCTCACGCGGATGGTGCGGGCGGGGGAGCGGCACCCCCTTCAGGTGATGGCCCTCCTCCACAACCACTACGTGCGCCTGCTGCGGCTCGACGGGTCGGGCATCCGGGACGAGAAGGCGGCGGCCGAGGCGCTCGGCGTGAAGAGCACCTTCCAGGCCCGCAAGGCCCTCGACGGGGGTCGCCGGCTCGGTCACGACGGGGTGAGTCGGGCGATGGCCCTGCTGGCGAGGGCCGACCTCGACCTGCGCGGCACCCGCGAGTGGCCGGGCGAGCTGGTGCTCGAGGTGCTGGTGGCGCGTCTGGCCCGCCTGGCGCCGACCGGATCCGGCCGTCGCTGACACGGTCACCTGGGGCTGGGCGCGAGAACGCCCGGCCGTTCGGGCCGGGCGTCTTGGTGGTGCCGTGCCTGCAGCCGGGTCAGCCGGCAGCGGCAGCGTTGAGCTTCTTGGCCAGGCGCGACTTGCGGCGGGCAGCCTGGTTCTTGTGGATGATGCCCTTGGCCGCGGCGGTGTCGAGCCGCTTCTGGGCGATGCGCGCCGTGTCGGTGGCCGTCTCCGAGCCGGCGGCCTTCGTGGCCGTCTTGACGCGGGTCTTCAGCTCGGCCTTGACGGCCTTGTTGCGGGCGGCCGCCTTGGCGTTCGTGAGGATGCGCTTCTTCTGGCTCTTGATGTTCGCCACGGGGTTCCCTACCTGGTCGTCTGAAAGCCCCGAGACTCTAGCACCGCGGTGGCCGGGTCCCAAGCCCGCCCCTGGGGTTTCGCGGGGGCACGGTTGCTAGCCTGGCACGTCGGCCGAACCGTTCCCCACGGTGGCCGCAACCTCCCCATGGATCTCTCGCGCCTCCGCAACTTTTCGATCATCGCCCACATCGACCACGGGAAGTCAACGCTCTCCGACCGCATCCTGGAGTTGACCAAGGCCGTCGATGCCCGCGAGATGCGGTCCCAGTACCTCGATTCGATGGACCTCGAGCGCGAGCGCGGCATCACCATCAAGGCGCAGAACGTCCGGGTGATGTGGAAGGACCACGTCCTCCACCTGATCGACACGCCGGGTCACGTCGACTTCGGGTACGAGGTGAGCCGCTCGCTGGCCGCCTGCGAGGGCGTCGTGCTGGTGGTCGACGCATCGCAGGGCATCGAGGCCCAGACGCTGGCCAACTGCTACCTGGCTCTGGAGCACGATCTCGAGATCGTCGCCTGCCTCAACAAGATCGACCTGCCGGCCGCCGATCCCGACCGCTACGCGGCCGAGATCGAGACGGTGCTCGGCATCCCGGCCGACGAGATCCTGCGGATCAGCGGCAAGACGGGCGCCGGCGTGCCCGAACTGCTCGATGCGGTGGTGGCCCGCATCCCCGCCCCGACGGGCGACATCGACGCGCCGTTGCAGGCGCTGATCTTCGACTCGCAGTTCGACGCCTACCGCGGGGTGGTCTCGTCGATCCGGGTCATGAACGGCAAGCTCGTCACCGACCAGAAGGTCCGGTTCATGAACGCCGGCACCGTGCACCAGGTGAACGAGATCGGCGCCCGCATGCCGCTCGTCACGCCGGTCAAGGAGCTCGGACCGGGCGAGGTGGGTTATCTCATCGCCGCCATCCGCGACGTGGCCGAGGCTCGCGTCGGCGAGACCGTCACGGACGCCGGCAAGCCTGCCACCGAGGCGCTCGAGGGCTACATGGACCCGAAGCCCATGGTGTTCTGCGGCCTGTACCCGGTCGACGGCGACGACTTCGAGAACCTGCGCGAGTCGCTCGAGAAGCTGAAGCTCAACGACGCGTCGATCACCTGGCTGCCCGAGACGTCGCAGGCGCTCGGCTTCGGGTTCCGCTGCGGCTTCCTCGGCCTGCTCCACATGGAGATCGTGCGCGAGCGGCTCGAGCGCGAGTTCAACCTCAGCCTCATCGCCACGGCGCCGTCGGTGGAGTACCGCATCACCAAGACCGACAACACCGTCGTCGTCGTCGACAACCCGAGCGAGCTGCCCCCGCCCCAGGAGATCGACCACATCGAGGAACCGTTCTTCAAGGTCACGATCCTCACCCCGTCGAACTACGCCGGCACGATCATGGACCTGTGCCAGTCGCGTCGCGGCGACATGCAGAAGATCGAGTACCTGTCGCCCGAGCGCATGGAGCTCGTGTACAAGGTTCCGCTCGCCGAGGTGGTCATCGACTTCTTCGACCAGTTGAAGAGCCGCACCGCCGGCTACGCGTCGATGGACTACGAGCTGTCGGGCTACGAGACGTCGGGTCTGGTGCGCGTCGACATCCTCCTCAACGGGCAGCCGGCCGACGCGTTCACGTCGATCGTGCATCGCGACAAGGCGTACGACTACGGACGTCGCATGTGCGAGAAGCTCAAGGAGCTGATCCCGCGCCAGATGTTCGACGTGCCGATCCAGGCCGCCATCGGCGGTCGGTACATCGCACGCGAGACGGTGAAGGCCAAGCGCAAGGACGTGCTCGCCAAGTGCTACGGCGGCGACATCACGCGCAAGCGCAAGCTGCTCGAGAAGCAGAAGGAGGGCAAGAAGAAGATGAAGTCGATCGGGCGCGTGGAAGTGCCGCAGGAGGCCTTCGTGGCCGCCCTCCGCCTCGACGACTGAACCTCCTCACCCGACCGGATGGTTTGGTCGGATCCCGCCAAGCGTGGCTGGACCGGCACCGATCGGCGCCGTCGGCGACGTCCTTGCCGTCCGCGAGGTGTCGGCGGAGGTGCCATCGGGAAGCGTTCCGGTGCGTCACCGCTAGTGTCCACCGCGCGGATGACCGGGGTTGGCGAATGCACGATGCGTGCTCGCCCTGGGAAGGGTGGAGTCGCGATGACGGATGTCGATGCCGCGTAGGGGTCGACCGTGCAGGAGGAGGACGGGCATGAACAAGCAGCTGCGATCGGTCCTGACCATGGCGGCGCTGGCCGTCGGCTTCGTGGTGGCGCCGGGAGTGTCGGTGCCCGCGGCGAACGCGGCACCCGTCACGGTGGGTGGTTGCTCGACAGCGTCCGGCTCGACCGACACGGGCGCGCTTCGCATCACGATCGACGACGCCGCCTTCGCGGGCGGGGCGATGGTGCCGATCCACGACCGCACCGGCGGGGTCACGTTCCCGGCCCCGAAGGACGACGCGATGTCGTCGCCGATGTGCGGGGCCCAGCGTCTCGCCGACGGCAGCCTGCGCTACGACTGGCTCTACTGCACCGACCCGGTGCTGAACACGTGCGCCACCGACCCGCTCGTCCGCAAGGGCCTCACCGCGACCGGCGTGGCTGCACTCTCCGATCTCGACAAGGCCCGGCTGGCGTGGTTGCTCGACGTCGACATCGACAACTCGACCGCGGCGACGCGGGTCGAATCGCAGCGACTCGTGTGGTGCGTCACCGAGGGCTACCCGGCGAAGGAGAAGGCGCCGGAGTACTACAAGAACGGGACGGACGACCCGAGGACCAAGTGCCCGGACTGGCCGGCCATCGACCCGACGCTGGCGACGTCGGTCAACGTGGCGATCGCCGGACCGACCGGCACCGTCGGGGTCGGTCAGCCGGCTCGCTTCGCCGTGACGACCGACGTCTCGCCCCTCACGCTCGGCGTCGTCGGGCTGACCGGCATGACGCTGTGCCCCGGGGTAGCGGGCGCCACCCTGGCGGGCGACGTCCTGACGATCGCCACGCCCGACCCGGCCGCACCGGTGGCCGTCTGCGCCACCCGCATGTCGGGCGGCACCGGGACGCTCACCGCCACCGTCTCGGCTCGCACCGGGCGCACGCTCGAGTTCTGGCAGCGCAACGACGAGGTCCTCTTCTGCCAGGGCATGCTCAGCGCGTCCACGCTGTCGACGGCTGCGGCCGCAGCGTCGGCCCAGGCCGTGTTCGCCGCCGACACGACCCCGACCACCACCACCGTCGCCGTCACGACGACCGTGGCCGAGGTGCCGACGTCGATCGTCGCCACCACGACCATCGCCGTCGGTGTCGACGGCGGGTCGACCTCCACACAGCCGACGGTGCAGGACAACGCGGTCACGCCGCGGACCCTGCCTCGCACGGGCGGCTCGGGCCGGAGCATGTTCGATGTCGGCTGGGCGCTGGTGCTCGCCGGCATCGGGGTGCTCCTGGTCACCGCGGCCCGCAGGCCCGCACGACGCTGAGGCGAGGCGAAGCGAGAGGCCCGCGGCGTCAGCCGACGCGGCGGGCCACGGCGACCACGGCGTCGAGCTCGTAGAACGCCACGTGGCGGTCGCCCTCGCTGAGATAGGGCGCCCGGCTGAGCACCTCGAGCTCGAGGCCGGCGGGCCCGAGCACGCGCTCGACGAGCAGGCCCGCCTGAGCCTCCCACGATCCCTTCCCGAGCGGCAGCCGCTCCTTCGGGTCGGTGGGCCGCGGACCGGCGAACCAGATCGGCGAGTAGGGCAGCGGCATCGACACGATCAGGCGGCCGCCGGGTGTCAGCGCGTCGACGACGTGGTGCAGCAGCGACAGCGGACGGGCGCACCGGTCGAGGACGTTCAGCAGCGCCACGGCGTCGTAGGGCGCGTCCGGCACGGTGTCGATCGTGAGGTCGGCGCGTACGGCGGGGATGTCGAGCTGGCGAAGCCGGCGCACGAGCGCGTTCGAGGTCTCGACGGCCAGGACGTCGCCGAACGAGCGGGCCAGTTCGCGTGTCACGTCGCCCACGCCGGCGCCCACGTCGAGGAGGCGACCCGGATGGTGGGGACCCAGGAGCGCCGCCCATTGCGGGCTCGAGAGCAGGTGCAACCGGTAGGTGCCGAGCAGCGCGTTCGTGGTGAAGTGCGAGCAGCAGGCGCGCAGCACCCCGTGCGCCAGCCAACGCGCACGCGAGTGACCGGTGTGCCACTGGCGGTCGAGGAAATCGAAGGTGGCGGTGTCGGGGGCGAGCTCGCGCACACACCGCGCCACCTCGGGGGTGAGCGCCGTCCGATCGATGCCGTAGCGGAGGTCGGCGCCGTGCAACTGAGCGTCGGCGAGGCTCACGCCCGAGTCTCGCCGTCGCCCGATCCGTCGTTGCCCGTCGCGCCCGACGCGTCGGCCATCGCGGCGACGAGCGCCGCCTCGGCGCCTTCGGGGGTGAGGTGTCCGGCCGCCAGCCGGGCCCGCCAGCTCGAGTTGAGCGACATCGACGCGCAGTAGGCGGCGCGCCGGGCACGGCCCGGGGCGCGGTCGTCGGGCGGGCCGAGCTCGTCGTAGAGCTCCGAGAACCAGGCGTTCAACGCGGCGAGCGCCTCGGCCCGGTACTGGGCCACGCGCTGGAAGGTGATGCCCATGTCCGTGGCGATGTCCTGGAGACGGGTGCCGTCCCAGTACGACCGGAGCACGATGCCCCGCAGCGGTTCGGGCAGCTGCTCGACCGCGTCGCGAAGGGTGCCCATCAGCTCGGTCTCGGCCAGCTGCTCGCCTGGGTCGGGGGCGCGGTCGACGAGCGCCGCGTCGGTGGCCGAGCCGCTCTCGTCGAGCGAGGCCGGGTCGGTGAGGGCGGCGAGGTCGTCGAGGGCCTCGCGCACCGCCTCGAGCGGCATGCCCGACGCCTGCGAGATCTCCTCGAGCGTCGGGGCGCGCCCGAGGTGCTGGGCCAGGAACTCCGAGGCCCGGACGACGACGCGCAGCACCCTGCGGAGCCGACGCGACGCCAGGTCGCGCGACCGGACCTGGTCGATGATCTGGCCCCGGACGCGCGCCGAGGCGAAGGCGGCGAACGGAACCCCTTCCGAGGGGTCGTAGCGCCGAGACGCCTCGACGAGGCCGAGCACGCCGGCGGACCAGAGCTCGTGACGGTCGGTGTGGGCCGGGTAGCGACGGGCCGCGTTGGCGGCGAGCCGGTCGACGAGCCACAGGTGCTCGGTGACGAGGTCGTCGGGCGACCAACCGTGCGAGTCGTTGGCCCCCACGATTCGTTTCCCGCCCACGGGGACGCGCTCGGCCGTCGGCGGGGGCGTGGTGGCCTCGGTCGTGGGCCGCTCGGGCTGGTCGGACATGGTGCGTTGGCTCCGGGGTCGGGCGAGTCCTTCGTGGTCTCGTGGGGACCGTGCCGGCTGCCGGCGGGGACCGGCCGCGGCCGGACCTCTCGTGACCGTCAAGATTCGAAGGTGGGCCGGTTCCCGTGGTCGGCCGCCACGATCGGCAACGTGCGAGCGAATCGCTCCCGCCCCCTGCCGCCATGACCGATCCCGTCGCCACCTCCCCGATCGCCGCGCCGACGAACGCCGCCAACCTCTCGGTGGCCGCCGCCGGGTTCGCCGCGCAGCTACGCGCCGCCGCGCCCGGCCAGACGGTGAGCCTGGGGGCCATGGTCAACGCCCACGTCGGCGGGCTCACGCCGCTCGTGAGCGCCGCGGCGACCGCCTCGGTCGGCCTCGGTGCCATGAGCGCGCTCGGCAGCGTCAGCGGGGTGTCTCCCGTGACGCGCGTGAAGACGGGCGATGCCGCCCGCATCGACACGGTGGTGAACTTCGCGCTGGCCCAGCAGGGCAAGCCCTACGTGTTCGGGACGAAGGGCCCCGACACGTTCGACTGCTCCGGGCTCATGACGGCCGCCTACCAGCAGGTCGGCGTCGACATCCCGGCGTACACCTTCACGCAGGCCACGAAGGGCCGCGAGGTCGACCCGGCGACCGAGCCGATCAAGGCCGGCGACCTGATCTTCGTGCGCGGCGGTCGTCCGGCCACCGACCTCGGCCACGTGGGCATGGCCATCTCGGCCACCGAGTGGATCCAGGCCCCCCGCACGGGCGATGTCGTGAAGACCGGTCCGCTGCCGTACGACCGCATCCAGGTCGTGCGGCGTCTCGTCGGCGAGTAGCCCGCCGACGCCGCGTCAGCGGTGCGTGCCCCAGCTGTCCCAGTGCGTCATCGACGCGGAGGGCAGGCGGTGGGCCGGCTTGAAGTCGTCGCCGGTGTAGTAGGCGACGGGGAACAGCGCGGCCTGGGTCCAGTCCGAGGGGATGCCGAGCGCCTCGCCGACCTCCTGCTCGAAGAACAGGTGGATCGTCGTCCAAGCCGTACCGAGGCCCCGGGCGCGTGCGGCGAGCATGAACGACCACGCCGCCGGCAGGATGCCGCCGTAGGTCGACGCCTGGGCGAGCACCATGGGCACGTTCTCGACGCGACCCTGGATGCACGGGATGACGTGCACGGGCACTCGGTCGAGCACCTCGCCGAGGTACATGGCCGACTCCATCACGCGCGGCATGACGTGCTCGCGCGGATCACCCTCGGGAAGCGGCGGTGGGTAGCCCATGCCGCTCATCTTCTCGCCGCCGCGCCGGTAGCAGTCGGCGATGAGGCGGCGCTTGTCGGGATCGGTCACCACCACGAACGACCAGTTCTGCGCGTTGGTCCCGGTCGGCGCCTGCATGGCGATGTCGATGCACTCGGCGATCAGCTCGGGCGGCACCGGACGGTCGAGATCGAGGCGCTTGCGCACCGAGCGTGTGGTCGTGAGGAGCTTGTCGGCGGCGGCGCGGTCGATCGTCATGTCGGCACCGTAGACGGCGCTCAGCGCCACGCGAACACGGGCTGTTCGAAGTGCGCTACCCGTTCGGCGCGCCCGTCGATGGCCACCCAGCGGAACTGGACGACGACCGCGCCGGTGGGCGCGTGGATCAGATCGCCGCCCACGGGGAGCTGCACGACCGGCCGGTCCGACTCGGGGATGGTCACGAAGCGCGGGGAGTCCGGCCGGGTGAGC
>JANPGL010000818.1:0-10129 GCA_031423915.1 Actinomycetes bacterium
GCCCCCGCGCGCGCCGCCAGCGCGGGCTACGCCTTCGAGGCCGTCCCGAATTTGTTCCTCACGCGGGCCTGCGTCGGGACGCGTCGCCGGGCCGCCGGAGCGATCCGGGGGCCCGTCGTCGTCGCAGGTTCAGCCAGCGAGGGGATCGGGGCTGAACTCGCAGAAGGCGGCGTAGGCCCGCGGCCCGTAGATGGTGGCGGGCCCCCCGTTCATCAGCATGGCCACGCCGATGGCTTCGGCGGCCTCCTGGCGGGTCGCCCCGGCGTGTGCGGCGCCTTGGGCATGCGAGGCGATGCAGCCGTCGCAGCGTTGGATCACGCCGATGGCGAAGGCGATGAGCTCCTTGGTCTTGGCGTCCAGCGCACCCGCGGCGAACGAGGCCTCGTGGAAGGCGGCGAAGCCCTTGTAGACATCGGGGATGGCGTGGCGCAGGTCGCGCGACAGCGGGCGGAGGTCGTCGAGCGTCGTCTTGCCGATGGTGGTGGACATGGGTCTCCTCAGGTGAAGATGATCTGGCCGCCGGCGGCCATGTCGTAGAACTCGCCGACCGTGATGATGTCCTTGACGCAGGGGACGAAGTCGTCTTTCGTCAGGCCGAACAGGTCGACCGAGGCTTTGCAGGCGTAGAGCCCGGCGCCGGTGTCGGCGATCATGTCGACGAACTCGGGGATGGGCGGGATGTCGAGCTCGGCCATCTTCTTGTCGAGCATGTGGGTGACGATGGCCGAGACGCCGGGCAGACCGCCGACGAGCGTGGGCACGTGCAGGCCGGGGTTGCCCACGGTCGAGATCTTGATGTGGTCGTGGCGCTTCACGTGGATGGCGTCGAGCCCGAAGAACGTGAAGAACAGGTTGACCTCCATGCCCTCGTTGCGGGCGCCGTTGGCCATGATCAGCCCGGGGTAGATCCCGTCGAGGGAGCCCTTGGAGATGATGACGGAGACCTTGGTGATGGTGTCGCTCATGATGGGGTGACGTCCTCTCGCATCAGATGCAGCCGCGGGGCTTGGGGATCCCGGCGATCTTGGCGGCGATCTTCGCCGGACCCTTCGGGAAGAGCTGGAACAGCTCCTTGGTCTCGACACCCGAGGTCTTGCCGAGCATGCGGACGGTGGGGCCCGTGCCCTTGGTGGCGAACTCGTGGCGCACGAAGCGGACGACCACCCAGTGGCGGTCGGTCAGGGTGTCGATCCCGTTCTCCTTGGCGAGGACGGGGGCCATCGCCTCGGTCCACTGCTCCGGGTGCTCGAAGAAGCCTTCGTCGTTGACGTCGACGGCGATGCCGTCGACCGTCCGGGTGGTCATGGTCGGTCCTTTCCGCTGGTCGAAGCGGACGTGAGTGCCTTGCCGGCCCGTGGCATGTCGGAGCCGATGCCGGGGATGTCCCGGCCGGGGAGCAGGGCGTGCCAGTAGAACGACTGGAACATCAGCTTGCCGAGGTGGTTCAGCCGCGACTCCTCGAGGAGCGGCAGCCCGACGCGGGTCGGGAAGTGGCCGCCGACCGGCTCGGTCTCGTAGTTGAAGTCGATGAGCATCGCCTTGTGGAAGCCGGTCTCGATGAAGCAGTTGGCGTGGCCGTCGTAGCTGGCGTCGAGCGGCTGGCCGGCCAGGAAGCGGACCACGTTCTCGACGAGCACCTCGCCCTCGAAGTGGGTGACCGAGCCGGCTTTGGAGGCCGGGAGGTCGGCGGCGTCGCCGATGGCGAACACGTTCGGCTTGGCCTGCGACTGCAGCGTGTGCGGGTCGGTGGGCACGAAGCGGAACTCGTCGCCCAGGCCGGGCGAACGCTCCACGTACCCGGCGCCCCCGTGCAGCGGCACGACGACGGCCAGGTCGAACGGCACCTCGCGGCCGTCGTAGCCGACGAGGCGCCTGCCTGCACCGTCGACCTCGCCGGTGTTGAACTCGGTGACGAGCTCGACGCCCTTGGACTCGAGCAGATCGACCAGCGTGCGCGACGCCGTGGGCTTGGTGAACGCACCGTCGAGGGGCGTCACGTAGACGATGTCGGTCTTGTCGCGGATGCCGCGCTCCTGCAGGTACCAGTCGGCCAGGAACGCGAACTCGAGCGGCGCCACCGGGCACTTGATCGGCAGGTCGACGATGTTGATCACGAGCCGTCCGCCGTCGAAGGCCTCGAGCGCGGCGTGCAGGGCCGTGGCGCCCTCCAGGTCGTAGAAGGTGTGGACGGTCTCCCGGTAGCCGGGCCCGGTGAGGCCTTCGGTCTCCTCGGGCATCAGCACGGCGCCGGTGGCCACGATGAGCACGTCGTACGCCAGCGACGCGCCGTCGGCGAGGATGACGCGGTCCTCGTCGATGACCACCCGGTCGATGGCCGCACGTCGGTACTCGATGCCCTTGTGGAGCTGGCGCCCCCGGGGCTTCACGATGTCGTCCGGCTCGGCCAGGCCGAACGGGACGAAGAGGAGCCCGGGTTGGTAGACGTGCCGGTCGTCCCGGTCGACCACGGTGATGTGGGCCTCGGTCGGGCGGTACCGCTTGCGGAGACGGTTGGCGGTGAGGGTGCCCCCCGTGCCGCCGCCCAGGATCACGATCCGGTGTGCCATGGCTGGTCCTCCTGCTCCGACCTCCATGATGTACCCCTAGGGGTATCAATGGTCGGGGACCTCCGGCCCTTCTTGAGGGCCGAACAGCCGCGGGCGGCTTCCTAGGGCCGCAGTTCCAGCTCGCTGGTCGTCGTCGGGTCGAGCACCGGGTGGAGGCGACCGACGGCCCAGTCGCCGGTCTGATCGCGGAAGTGGGCGCTGGCCGGGTGACCCGAGGCGCCCAGGGGCACGACCCAGCCGCTGCGCGAGCGGTCGGCCAGGTCCCACACGTAGCGGGTGGTCGAGCCGCTCAGGGCGTTGGTGGTGAGGCCACCCATCTGGTTCATGGCCATCACGCAGTCGCTGCCGCCGGCGACGGGACCCGAGGTCGGTCGGACCAGGGCGTCGAGTGCGTCGTCGAGGCCGCGCGCCGGGTGGAGTGGCGTCGCTTCGTGCACGCCGCCCCAGCTGGAGCCGTCGAGTGACTCGATGGCGGCGCGCGTGGCGGCGGCGATCAGCGGCGCCCACGGTGCGCCGCCGAGGACGGTGGTGTCGTCGTCGGCGATCCAGTGACCGATGCTGTTGGCGACACGGATCTCGGCGGGTAGCGCGGTGGCCGGCGGCTCCCAGGTGGCGAACGGGTTCGACCGCAGCGCGGCGGGCAGGCGCTCGACGACCAGGCGGCACAGCTCGTGGCGCACCCGGCCGACGAGCGCGGCGGCGTGGGAGTCGGCGGCCATGGAGCCGTCCCAGCCCCGCAGCACCGCCGCCGCCCGTTCGTCGGCGGCGACGATCCGTGGAGCCAGGGCGAGACCCGGGAGCGTCGACGCATCGGTGTGGATGGCCGCCTGGTCGTCGACCGTGAGCCCGGTGCGGTCGCCGAGTCGGGCCCAGATGCGCTCGGCCCGGTTCGGGGCGGCGGCGTCGTCGTTCAGCAGGTACGGGTAGTCGCGGGCGGTCACCCGCTGGTTGGCGGTGACGATCGCGCCGACGGCGGGGTCGGCGGCGCGGGGGAGCGCATCGTCGGGGATGTGACCGGTCCAATCGTGCGTGTCGTCGTGGCCCGGCACCGGGAGCACGGCGTTGAGGGGATGACGGAGGGGCACGCGCCCGGCGGTGCGGTAGGCGATGTGGCCATCGGCATCGGCCAGCACGACGTTGTTCGCCGGCTCCACCCAGTCGGCGAGCGCGGCATCGAGCTCGGCGGTGGTGTGCGCCCGCAGCATGGGCAGGATCGTGCGGAGGCTGCCGCCTGCCTCGACGAGACCCGTCGAGGCGAGGGCGACCCCCGCGCCGTGGGCGGTGCCGCCGAGCACGACAGGGCCGTGACGGGTGGTGAGGCACTCCACCTCGACGTCGTCGCCGTCGCGCACCTGCACCGTCTCGACGCGCCGATCGGTGATGGCGTCGGGCAGGCGCTCGACGAACAGGTCCTGGTAGTCCGCCATGGCGTTCGTGACGGCCCATGCCGTGCGCGCCGTCTGGGCGAAGTGAGGCACGCCCGGCACGCCCGGGAACGAGAACCCGGCGGCGTCGACGCCGGGGCCGACGAGGTGCACCTGGTAGTACACGTTCGGTACCTCGAAGGGACGGTGCGGGTCGCCGGCCACCAGCGGCAGCCCGCTCGCCGTGCGCGAGCCGTGCACCGCCCACGCGTTGGAGCCCGACTGCTGCAGGCCGAGCGGCTCCAGGCCGGCGACGGCGGACGCCGTGAACAGGCCGGCGTCGACGAGCGCCCCGACAGCGGCGCGAACGCCCGGGGGCACGATGACGGCGGCGTCGCCCGACCTGCCCTCGCTGCGGAACCGTCCTACGGCGTCGGGCCCGAGGGCGGCGAGCACGCGGGCGTTCCACAGCTTGGTCTGCCAGGTGGCGAACGTGACGTGACGAACGAGGAAGATGGCGACCGCGTGCCAGCCCTCCCAGGGCTCGTCGGGGCACCCGAGCGCCTGGAACTCGATCGGCCGGGCGGCCGTGGCGGCCTGGTAGGCGTCGATGCCGGCCGCGTGGGCGTCGAGGATGGCCCGGGTCTCGTCGTCGAGCGCGGCGTAGCCGGCCCTGGCCCGCTCACCCAGACGGGCGCGGCGGTGGAACGAGTCGGTGACGACGTTGGCCGCGCTGCCGATCAGCTCGGCGGTGCGGCCGAGCGCCTTGCGGCGATCCCACTCGAGGTGCCACAGCCGGTCGTGCGCCGTGGCGAAGCCCTGGCCGAAGAAGAGATCGGCGATCGTCGACGCCTCGATGTGCGGCACCCCGAGGCCGTCGCGGCGGATGCGCACCGCCCGCTCGACGCCGTCGACGGTCAGGCTGGCCGGCAGGTCGGCGAGCGCCGCCTGCGCATCGAACGCGTTGATCCCCATCGGCCCGATCCTTGCGCGCCCGGGGCCCAGCCGCCACGCCGGCCGGGCTGGGCGGGTCTCAGGCCCAGCCGCCGGCGTAGGGGACGAACTGGCCGGTGGTGAAGCGGCTGGTCCCGTCGAGGAAGATGCCGCAGAAGTTGGCGAACTCCTCCATGGTGCCGAGCCGCTTCATGGGCACCTGCGCCTCGACACGCTCCCGGCCCTCCGGCGTGTCGGCCCGGTTGGCCTTGATGAAGCCCGGGAAGTCCATGAAGTTGGTGCCCACGGCGTTCACCTGGACGTTGGCGGCCGCGACCTCGGCGGCCACGTTCTTCACGAGCATGTTGGCCGCGGCGCGGGCCGTCGAGTACAGCGGCGCACCCTCGGTGGCCCGCGCCCCGGCGGCGCTGGTGATCACGAGGACCTGGCCGTCGCCCTGCTCCACCATCACGGGCACGACGGTGCGAAGGAAGCGGTAGGGCGCCTCGACGCAACCCGTGAGCACCTCGCGCAGGTCGTCGACCGACGAGCGCAGGAAGCGGCCGACGGCGATGCGGCCCGAGAACGCGCAGGCGGCGTCGACCCGACCGAACCGCTCCTGCGCGACGCGCACGAGCGCCTCCGCCGCGCCCTCGACGGCGAGGTCCCGCACATCGGCGACCGAGGTCACCTTGGCGCCGGCGGCGTGGAGCTCGTCGAGCAGGTCGGTCGAGCCACCGCCCAGGACGAGGTCGTGGCCCCGCGCGGCGAGCAGCCGGGCGAGGTGGGGGCCGACGTAGCTGTCGGCATCGGCGACGATGGCCACGCGCTTCGACTGGGTAACCCTCGGGGGGGGGGTGGTCAGTGGTGCAGCTGGGCGGTGGCGTGGGGGGGCGCGCCTGGGGCATGGGTCACGCGGGGCGCCGCCACGGCGCGGGGAAGGCCCGACATGACCAGCCAGGCCACACCCAGAACCGCGGCGGTCACTCCGTAGGAACCCTGTGCTCCGACCGACGACACGAGCGGCGCGCCGGCGATCATGCCCGCGGCGAACAAGCCCTTGTCGACCGTGTCGACGGCGCCGAACACGCGGGCGCGAACCGCATCGTCGGTGTGTTGCTGGAGGAGTCCGGTCGTGAGCGGGAACAGCGCCCCCGACCCGATCCCACCGAGCGAGCCGACCGCCACCTTGGCCCAGAACGACGGCAGGGTGGCGATGGCCAGACACCCGAGGGCGATGGCACCGAGCCCGGCGAGCACGGCGTACGGCACGTGGTGTCGATCCTGGACGCGTCCGGCCAGCCAGGCGCCGAGCAGCGCGACGAGCCCCCATCCGGTGTAGAGCACGGCGTAGCCGAACGAGCCGGCGTGGAACTCGGCGGCCAGCGCGGGGTCGGCCACCATGGCGAGCCCGAACGTGAAGTGGGTGAGCGCCAAGGCGCCGGTCACGATGCCGATCACGCGGTGCGTCGCCACCACGCGGTAGCCGGCGCGCATCGCGCCCGGCTCCCGACGGCGCGTCGCCACCCGCTCCTCCTCGAACCGGCCGGGCACCCGGGCGATCACCACCGCCGAGGCCAGGAACGAGACGGCGTTCACCGCGAAGACGAGATGGATGCCCGACGCCGCGAGCAACCAGCCGCCCACCACCGGGCCGATCACGAGGCCGGCGTTCGACGAGAGCGCCAGCATGCTGTTCGCCCAGCGCAACCGACCCTCGTCCACCAGGTTCGGCACCGCCGCCGTGGACGCGGGCACGAACGGCGCGTTGAGGACCGTGGCGGCGAGCGTTCCGGCCACCAACACCCAGGGCGCGTCGCCCCACAGGAGCAGGGCGTACATGGCCGCAGCGCCCAGCTCGGACGCCACCATGACCCGGCGGCGACCGAGGTTGTCGCCGATCCAACCCGACACCGGCCCGAGCAAGCCGAGCACGCCGACCTCCGACAGCAGCGCGGCCGTCACCCACGTGGAGGAACCGGTGCGGTCGTACAGCGTGAACACGAGGGCGATGCGGGCCGCGTAGCTGCCGGCGAACGACACCGCGCGTGCGGCGGCCAGGAGGCGAACGGATCGGCGTCCGCCCGCCGCCGTCACCGGGGTTCGCCGAGCAGCGTTCGCAGCGGTCCCTCGACCATGGGATCGAACAGGTTGCCGAGGTCGGGACCGCGCCGCAGGTGGTGACCGCCGTCGACGCTGAGGAGCACGCCGGTGACCCACGACGCGTCGTCGCCGGCCAGGAAGCGCACCGCTCCGGCGATGTCGTCGATGGTGCCGGTGCGGCCGAGGGGCATCTGGGCGAGGTAGTCGGCGCGCGTGGCCGGGTCGTCGTTCAGGCGACCGGCGGCGTCGGTCGGCACGAGGCCCGGGCGCACACCGTTGACCCGCACGCCGAACCGTCCGAGCTCGTCGGCGGCGTTGCGCACCAGCATCTCGATGCCCGCTTTGGCCACCGCGTACTGGCCGAGGTGCCGGTGCGTCAGGTGACCGGCGATCGACGACAGGGCGATGATCGACCCGCCACCGTGGCGCGTCATGAGCGGCGCGGCGTGCTTGATGGTCGACAGCGTGCTGGTGAGGTTCAACGCCAGCGTGGCGTTCCAGCCCGCCAGGTCGGTGAGCACGAGCGGGCCCGCAGTGGCGCCACCGCCCGCGTTGGCCACGGCGATGTCGAGCCGATCGAGCGGCTCGGCGGCGAAGGCGAGCGCGTCCGCCACCTGGGCGTCGTCGGTGACGTCGCAGCCGATCCATCGGGCGCCGTGGCCGATCTCGGCCGCCGCCCGCTCGAGCACGTCGGTGCGCCGGCCGCAGATCGTGACCAGCGCGCCGTCGGTGGCGAGCCGGCGCGCACAGCCGAAGCCGATGCCGGTGCCGCCGCCGGTGACCAGCGCGGCCTTGCCTTCCAGGTTTCCCATGCGTTCCCCTCCGAACCGGATCGAGCGTAGTCAGCGACCCAGCCGCGTCACCGGGGCGGCTCGGTGGCGATGATCCCGGCCCCCTCGAGCCGGTCGAGCGTCTCGTCGTCGAGCCCCGCCCAGCCGGCCAGGACCTCCCGGTTGTGCTGCCCGAGCAGCGGCGACGGCGATCGCGGTCGGATGGGGGCGTGCGACAGCCGGGCGGGCACCGTGGGCCACGGGTGCGTGCCCGCCTCCGGATGGGAAATCGCCGCGTAGTAGTCCCTCGCCGCCAGGTGCGGATCGTGCACGAGCCCCACGTTGTCCACCACGGGCGCGGCCGGCACGTCGGCCGCCTGCAGCTGCTCGGCCGCCACGTCCTGGGGCACGGTCGCCGACCAGGCGGCGACGGCGGCGTCGATCTCGTCGTGGTGGGCGCGGCGTGCGGCTTCGTCCCACTCCGCCCACGCCGCCGGGAGCGCGGCGACCCGGCAGAGCCCGGCCCAGGCGTGCTCGTCGGGCACGGTGAGCGCCAACCAGCGGTCGTCTCCGTCGGCGGGGTACACGCCCTGAGGCGCCGATGTCGGGTGGCGGTTGCCGTGCGGACGGGGATCGACACCGTCGAGCTGGGCCTGCACGAGGCGATCGGCGATCATGCCGACCGCCGTCTCGAACTGGGCGATCTCGATGGTGGTGCCGCCCCGTTCGGGCGAGCCGTCCCGGCCCCACAGCGCCACCAGCACCGCCAGGGCGCCGTGGATGCCCGCCACCGGGTCGGGCCACGCGATCCCGCACTTCCACGCCTCGACCTCGGGGTAGCCCATGAGCGTCGACAAGCCGGCGTGCGAGTCGAGCACCGGGCCGTAGGCGGAGTAGTCGCGGGCGGGGCCGGTGCGGCCGTAGCCCGGCATCGTCACGTAGATGAGCGACGGGTTGAGCTGGCG
Source organism: Actinomycetes bacterium (assembly GCA_031423915.1). Taxonomy (GTDB): domain Bacteria; phylum Actinomycetota; class Acidimicrobiia; order Acidimicrobiales; family Ilumatobacteraceae; genus JANMAT01. Next base: position 8,703 of record JANPGL010000818.1, read on the forward strand.
CAGCCGCTCCTCGCTCAGACCGAGGTTCGGCATGACGCGCGGGCTGTAGTTCTCGAGCACCACGTCGACGTGGGGCACGAGTTGCTCGAACACCTCGCGGCCCTCGGGTGTGGCGATGTCGAGCGCGACCGAGCGCTTGCCCACGGCGTACTTGTTGATGAACCCGTTGCGGTTCCACGGCCGGTCGGTCGGTTCGTTGTCGGGGAAGAAGCGCGAGGCGTCGGCGTAGGCCTGGGGTACGACGCGCGGTGTGCGTGCCCACGGCGCTTCGACCATGACGACCTCGGCGCCGAGGTCGCTCAGGATGCGCGCGCACAACGGCCCCGCCCACACCCGGGTCAGGTCCAGCACACGGATGCCGGCCAGAGGCGCCACGGGTTCCGCCCCGGCCAGCGCGGTCGCCGGGACGACCGCCTCCGGGGCAGCCGGCGGCGTCTCCGTCGGGTCGAGCGAGGCGGCCGGCGTGGCCGACCACGACCAACCACCGAGGCGGTACGGCGCGCCGGGCAGGGTGACGTCGCGGCCCTCGACCGTCGCCGTGCGCCACCAGTCGCGCTCGGCCAGGTGGGGATCGGCCAGCACCTGGCTCATCGACAGCACCGGCGCCACGGCCAGGCGGCAGGCCTGGAGCAGCTCGACGGCCTCGTCGACCGTCTGGGTCGCCAGCCAGCCGTTGAGCGCCGGGTCGAGGATCGAGGCGTTGATCATCACGTCGGTGATCGAGGTGATGCCCGGGAGCTCGAGCAGGTGGTCGAGCCCGGTGACCGCCAGCAGCATCTCCCCGTGGGCGGCGGTGGCCACCGTGAAGGCGATGAACCCGTCGGACGCCCGGTACATGCCGATGGGGCTGCCGGGGCCGGCGTAGCGGTTCCCCATGCGCTTCAGCACGCCACCGCCGTGGGTGTGGACCACCTCGGTGAACTGGTGGAGCCCGGCCACCACCTCGTGGTGGGCGACCTCGACGGCTCGATCGGCCCCGCCCCGTCGGCGGGCGTGCAGGGCGGCCATCGCCCCGATGGCGGCGTACACGCCGGACGCCAGGGCTATCTGGTCGGCGGGACCCTGGAGCGGCACGCGGCCGGGGGAACCGGACAGGTACAGGTAGCCGCCGATGGCCTGCTCGACGATGTCGGCGCTGCGCCACCCGGCGTACGGGCCCCACGACCCGAACGACGACACCCGGACCACGACCGCACGCGGGGGCCGGTCCGCGTCGATGCCGCCCCTGCGTCCGTCGTCGGTGGCCTCGAAGACGACGTCGGCACGCCGGAGCCATGCCGCCGCCGCCGGGTGGTCGGCGGCCAGGCATCGCCGCGAGCTCCCGAACGCCGCCCAGCGGGCTGCGTCGGCGCGCAGGGGCGCGCCGCCCGGCGGCTCCAGGCAGACGACGACGGCACCGAGGTCGCCCAGGAGCTTGGCCGCATAGG
>JANPGL010000819.1:0-3054 GCA_031423915.1 Actinomycetes bacterium
GCCGTAGGCGCCGGCCTGGATGAGGAACCGTCGACGGTCGTGGGTGAGCGGCGACTCGAACGTGGGCGCCACGGCGTCGGTGGTGCGCACCCGCGGCCGACGGGACAGGAACCAGAGCACGGCGGCGGCGCCGAGCGCCCCGATCACGGGGGGAAGCCAGTCGAGCCCCTGCGAACCCGTGCGGGTGGCGGCCGCGACCGCACCGACGACGCCCACGACGCCGACCCCCGCCAACGCCGCGCCCAGGCGACGCCGGGCGAGCCGGCCGGCCCCGATGGCCAGCAGCACCAGCACCACCGCCACGCCGGTCAGCAACGCTCGCTTGTCGTTGGTGCCGAACAGATCGATGGCACGTTCCTTGACCCAGCGCGGCGTCGAGTCGATGAAGCGGTTGCCGACGGACACGAACGGTCCGTCGACCTTCACGACGGCGGCCACCAGGGACGCACCAGCCAATCCGACGGCCAGCGCGACGAGGCCTGCCACGAGCCCATCGGTGCGGTCGGCCCGCGTCGGGCTGGTGGGCGGCGGGGCGTCGGCGTCCCGTGGTTCTGCGGCCGTCTGGGTCATGTCGGGACCTCCATCGAGGGGGAGCGGCGGGGCGTGCGCCCGGCGAGGGGGAGGTGCAGCTCGACGACGCCGCCGGGGCCGGCGCCGAGCGTGATGGCGCCCCCGTGGGCGTCGACGATCCCCCGAGCGATGGCGAGCCCGAGGCCGGCCGTGCCGGTGGCCCGGTCGCGAGCCGGGTCGGCGCGGGTGAACGGTTCGAACGCGTGGGCGCGGAAGTCGTCCGGGAATCCGGGTCCCTCGTCGGTGACGACGATGCGGGCCATGTGCTCGTTGACCGTCAGCTCCACCCGCACGGCCGTGCCCGGTGGGCCGTAGCGCAGCGCGTTGTCGACCAGGTTGCGCAGCACGCGCGACAGCTCGTGGGCGCCACCCATGGCGACGGCCCGGCCCGAGGCGGAACCGCAGAGCTCGAGGCCGCGTCGGTCGGCGACGGGGGCGAGCGCCTGGACCGTCTCGTCGACCAGCTCCGCCAGGTCGACCTCGCTCGGCTCGAACGTGAACTTGCCGGCTTCGATTCGGGCGTAGACGACGAGCTCGTCGATGAGCAGCTGGACGGCGTCGATCTGCGTGCCCATGGCCGCGAGGTAGCGATCGGGATCGGGGGACACGCCGTCCTGCAACGACTCCACGGCGGCGCGCAGCGCCGAGAGCGGCGTCCGCAGGTCGTGGCCGATGGCCGACAGCAGGAACGCCCGCTCGCTCTCGAGCCGCTGCCGGCCGGCCTCGGCCACCGCCAGGCGGTTCACCATGTGGTCGAGCGCCCGACCGGCCTCGCCCAGTTCGTCGTGGCGTTCGATGCGTGTGCGGGCGCTCAGGTCGCCGGCCGCCACGAGCTGCGCCACTTCGCCGAGGCGGCGGACCTGGTCGGCGAGGGGCCGGGTCACGTGGTGGGCGACGAGCACGGCGAGCACGGCGGCCAGCACCACGACGGCGACGACGATGGTGGCGTCGTGCGTGGACAGGAACATCTGCCACGCCGCCAGCGCCACCGCGCCGGTCACGAGCACGGCGCTCACGCCGGCCACGGCGAGCATCACCCGCACGATGCCGCGCGCCCGGGCGATCCACCACCGCAACAGCGCCGCGGCGCCGACGGCGCCGAGCACGGGCGCCAGCACGAGCAGCGCCACGCCCGCCTGGTCTCGGCGCGGCGGGTCGAGGGCGGCGATGATGACGCCGATGGCGGCCGCGCCCGCCACGACGCTCGCCGCGGCGAGCGTCGGGAGGTCGGACCGAACGCGCGTGGCGCTCACGGCTCGAACCGGTAGCCGACGCCCCACACGGTGGCGATCCAGCGGGGCTCGTCGGGGTTGGCTTCGATCTTGTTGCGGATGCGACGCACGTGGACGGTGACCGTGGCGGGGTCCTGGTACTCGGGCTTCGAATCCCACACGTGCTCGAGGAGCTGGGCGCGCGAGAACACCTGGCGCGGCGACCCGGCCAGGAACGCGAGCAGCTCGAACTCCTTGGGGGTCAGGTCGACGCGCCGGCCGTCGACGGTCACCTCTCGGGTGCGCGGGTCGACGACGAGACCCTCGAAGGCGAGCGGCTCCCCCACCTCGGGCGCCCGTCGGGCCCGGCGCAGGACGGTGCGGACGCGGGCCACCAGCTCGCGTGGCGAGAACGGCTTGACGACGTAGTCGTCGGCGCCGAGCTCGAGGCCGAGGACGCGGTCGCTCTCCTCGACGCGGGCCGTCAACAAGATGACGGGCGGGGCGGCGTCGCCGCGGGTGCGGATGGCGCGGAGCACGTCGAACCCGCTGCGACCGGGCAACATCACATCGAGCACGACGAGATCGGGCTGGAAGGCCTCGACCGCGGCGAGGGCGCCCGGGCCATCGGAGGCCTCGGTCACCTGGTAGCCCTCGCGGGCCAGGTAGCGACCGACCACCTCGCGCACCATCGGCTCGTCGTCGACGACGAGCACGCGGGACGCAGGGTCGGTGGGAGTGGGCACCCGATCAGGGTACGACGGGTCCGCCGGACGTGGGTGGCCGGACGCCCCGGCGTTTCTCGAACGTTTCGCGAGCCGCCGGATCGGGCCGCGGCGTTTCGCGAACGTTTCGCGATCGGACCGACACCGGCAAGGAACGGTCCGGACGATGGGCAGGTCCCACACCAAGGAGCCCCCATGTCCCGTGCCTCGTTCATCCGTCTCACCGTCGTCCCCGTGGCCTTCGCCGGCGTCCTCGGCCTCGCCGCCTGCGGCAGCTCGAGCGGCTCGCCCGCCAACCAGCCCGCGACGACCGTCGCCATGAAGGACGGCGACAAGATGACCGAGACCACCGTGGCCATGAAGGACGGCGACAAGATGACCGAGACCACGGCGGCCATGAAGGACGGCGACAAGATGACCGAGCCCTCGACGACGGCCAAGCCGTGAACGCCCGCCGCGTCGCCGTCGTCGCGGCCGCGGCGATCCTCACGCTGGTGGCCCTGGCCGCCGCCCGGCGCACGCCCCCCGAGCGCGTCCGGGCGGCGGCG
>JANPGL010000820.1:0-2251 GCA_031423915.1 Actinomycetes bacterium
CGGAGTCGACGGCGCCGCGGCCCGACCCTCAGTGAACCGCGCCGCTCGTTCCCAGGCGAGGGCCGAACGCCCCTGCCAGGGCCCGACTGGTCACGCCCGGCGTCGTTCCGACCGCGGACCGAGTGCCCTTCGATAGCGCCATCCCTGAGCGGACCATGTGAGGTGGCTCGGCGGTTCGAGCCCTCGTGAAGGAGGCATCGTGAACAGACGACATCACCTCGGCAGCTTGGTCGCCGTGGCGCTGGCGACCGTGCTCGTGAGCCCGGCCGGAGCAAGCGCGCACCGTCAACCCGTGCTGGTCGGGCGGGCCGTGCTGCCCGTGGCGACCTACCAGGCGGGCAGCCCGGACGCCGGGACGTTCTTCGACGGCCAGAAGATCAACGGCATCTCGTTCAAGTTGGACGACCAACCGGTGGAGGGGTTCTCGGCCATCATCGCCGGCCGCCGGAGCGGTGAGTACCTGGCCATGCCCGACAACGGGTTCGGAACGAAGGCGAACTCCTACGACTTCCTGATCCGCGCCTACTACATCGAGCCGCGCTTCAAGACGGCCCAGGGCGGCTCGGGCACCGTCGTGGTCAAGGACTTCATCTCCTTCCGCGACCCGTTGGGCAGGATCGGCTTCCCGATCGTTAAAGAAGGCACGACCAACCGTCTGCTGACGGGCGCCGACATCGACCCCGAGTCGATCCAGCGGGCACCCAACGGTGACTACTGGGTGGGCGAGGAGTTCGGCCCGTGGATCCTCCACTTCGACCGCACCGGTGTGCTGCTCGACCCGCCGTTCGCCGCACCCGGCGACCTGATGTCGCCGAACAATCCGCACCTCGTCGGCGCGGCGACGCAGCCCAACAGCCGTGGCTTCGAAGCGACCGCCATCTCCCCCGACGGCCGCTACCTGTACGCCGTGCTCGAAGGTCCGACGGTCGCCGCGGGACCGAACGCGCTCGACCGCCTCGTCTTCCAGTTCGACATCCGCCACGAGCGCTTCACCGGGCGCAGCTGGATCTACCCGGTGACCAAGGCGACCCGGATGGTGTCCGACATCGATGCGCTCGACGACCACCGGTTCGTGCTGATCGAACGCGACGGCGGCTCGGGCGCCACCGCCCTCGACCGCAAGGTGTACGCCATCGACCTGCGGAGCGCGGGACGCGACAAGATCGTCGAGTCCCGGCCGTTGGTCGACCTCGCCGCCATCCCCGATCCGTACCTCGTGTCGATGCCGGCGATCCACGCCGGCGACCTCGGGCTGGGTGATCCCTTCCAGGTGACGTCCGAGTCGGTGGAGGCCGTGCACGTGCTACCCGGCGGGAAGCTCCTCATCGGTTGCGACAACAACTTCCCCAACACCGGCCGCAACCCCGGCCTGGCCGACGACAACGAGTTCATCGTCGTCTCGGTGCCCGGCCTCGACGGCTGGTGACGCCCGACGCGGGCCGGGCGGTCGGCGACGGCCGCCCGGCTCAGTCGCGTTCACGCACCGCGTTGAGGTAGTTGTAGATCGTCACGCGCGACACGCCCATGGCGTCGGCCACCTCGTCGGCGGCGTTGCGCAGCGCGAACGCCCCCCGCTCGTGGAGCAGGCGTGCGGCCGCCTGCTTCTGTGCCCGGCTGAGCTCGGCCAGCGGGCCGCCCATCTCCCGCTCGACGTCGGCCAGCATGTCGGCCAGCGCACCGTGCATCGTGGCCTTGCGCTGCGGAACCCGCACGGCGGCCACCACCATCCCCTCCCAGGCCAGGGGCACGTCGCCGTCGCGCGCCTGGCCGGGCGGCACCAGCTCGACGCCGAGCGCCTCCACGAGCGGGCGCAGTGCCGTCGTGAGCGGGTGCTCGGGCGCCTCGAGGCGCGACACCTGGCAGCTCAATCGCGTGGCGCCCGCGGCGAACGCGGCCTCGAGGACGCGGCCGAGGGTGCGCGCCGCCACCGAGGTGTCGGCCTCGAACGACGAGCCGAACGGGCCGACGTCGAGGGTCAGGCCGTCGGCCGCCACCACGTCGAACGCCGCCTGCACATGTGGCCCGGGACGCCCTTCCTGGAACGGTTCCACGGTGAACTCGACGCGCGTCGCAGCCATCGGGGCCGCACCCTAGGGCACCAGTTGACGGCGCGGCACCGGCTGGTCTTCCATGGGCCCGTGCCCCCCACGGACGTCCGCATCGACGCGTCACGCCTCCTCGGCCGCCTCAGCGAGCTGGCTCGCATCGGCGACACCGGCGACGGAGGGTGTGCCCGCCTCGCCCTCACCGC
>JANPGL010000821.1:0-9051 GCA_031423915.1 Actinomycetes bacterium
GGCGCAACGGACAGGCTGATCGCGCGGTAGACGCCGTGCTTGTCGCGAGCCGAGCCGGGCCGACCACCGGGGCGGGTGATGGCCCCAGGCTCGGCTCGCTGACCGACACCCGACGGCGGTGGGGCAACGGCTGCATCCCCAATCGGCAGAGCCGCTGCCATGTTAAGTACCTGGTCACCGACGCCGATGACGTCGATGTGAACGACCTGCCCGAGCCCGACCCACGCTGGGCCCGCGCCCGACGGGCCATCGAGGCAGCCGAACAGGGCGGTGGCTGGGCCCCGGTGTACACCGCAGCCGAAGGCGATGTCGCCGCTCTCACTCTGGCGCTCACGCTCGTGGCCAACCCCAAGTACCGGCCCCGCACGCTGGTGCCTTTCCTCCTCGTCGAAACAGCGATCAACGCGGCGCTCGAACTGGCCGAGCTGGCGGAGTCGCGTCGCCTGAAACCGCCAACGGATTAATTCGAGACGATTGCTGCCGACTCGTCAGGGGTGGACGAGATTGGTGACCGGATCGGCCTGCTCGCGATGGCGATGAACGCGAGACATCTCGCCTACATGGGTGCCAGCGCCGAGGCGATCGTACGGACCGTGCTTGGCCGCACCGATGTCCTTGTGGCGGCGCTTGAGATGCAAGCCACCCGGTGGGAGCGAGAACGACGAGAGGTTCACACGACCATCATGCGTCGCCTCGAGTCGGCGCTTGATCTCGCCGCTGGCGAGGTGTTCCGGGCAACGTTCCATGCCGTCGTTGCCGACGTCACCTGAAGGCATCGCCGAGCTCGGCGACGTCGTGTTCGAGCTGGCGGCCAGGGGCATTCCCTGGGCCGGGGTGTACAAGGCGGCCAACGGCAGTCCCCATGTGCTCGCCGCTGCCGTGCGCCGGTCGTGCGAGGCAGACCCTGGCGAGTGGCACCATCGAACGCCGCTCACGACGGTCAAGGGCACGTTGGCTGACGCGCTTGAGCTCGCGCTGTTCGCCGGACAGCACCTCCGCGAGGATCGATAGATGACTCGCCGGATCGAGCACATCCGCGTCCTCGTTGGACGCGTGCTGGCCGTCGCCGATCGTGACGACTGCACATCGGCGGACCTACTCGACGCAGCCCAAGGTCGCCGCGACATGCTCGAGGCCGCTCTGGTGATCTCCCTACGGGCATCGTCGATGCGGCCACCCGTGCTGGCCGTCGTCGAGCGAATCGAAAGCGCCCTGGCCGAGGTGTCCAATCCTGGTGCATTCTCGGAGGACGGCTGGCGGCCGTAACCGACTGCCCCCCTCGCCGGCCGAGCTCGTCGTGGTGGCGAAGGGCCGGCGGGCCGTGCTCGAGGCGGCGCTGGCCAGCTCGGTGCGTGGGTCGTCGATGCGGGCACCGATCCCGGAGCACGCCGAGCGGCTGCGGGCGGCGCTGGGGTTGGTGAGTCCTCAATGAGTCCTCAGACTGCTCAGGATCAGGTCGGACCAGCCCGGACCTATTAGGACGAAACTGCAGGTCAGGACAGGTGACCGAGGTGACACCGCACGTCAGGATGGGTGCATCACGTCTTCCAGTGGAACTCCTGGGGCTTGCGGTCTGCCTGGGCGGCGATGAGGACGTGGACGACGTTCGGCTTGCCCGACGAGATGGCCTTGTCGAGCGTGGGGCGCAGGTCGGCCGGATCCTCCACGTAGTACCCCTGGCCGCCGAACGCCTCGATCACCTTCTCGTAGCGGGCCGTCCGGCTCAGTGCCGACGGCGGCAGCGGCTTGTCGGCCGGCCAGTCCTCGAACCCACCGCCGATGCCACCGTTGTTGAGCACGATCGTGGTGATGGGGAGCTCGTAGCGACAGATCGTCTCGAGCTCCATGCCCGAGAAGCCGAACGCCGAGTCGCCCGACACCGACACCACGGGCCGCTCCTGTTGTACGACGGCGGCGGCCACCGCGAAACCGAAGCCGACGCCCATCGTGCCGTAGCTGCCGGCGTCGAGGCGCGTGCGCGGCTCGACGTTGTCGAGCTGGGTGCGCCCGATGTCCATCGTGTTGGCACCCTCGCTCACGATGATGGCGTTGCGGGGGATGGCCTCGCGGATGTCACGGAACGCCCGGTAGTAGTTCATGGGCATCGAGTCGTCGGCGGCCATGGCCTCGATGGCGCCACGGTTGCCCTCGATCTTGGCGGCGATCGAACGACGCCACGGCGTGTCGGGCGCGTACGACCACGGCTCGGCGCGCAGTGCGGCGTTGAGCTGCGCCATGACGGCGCGGCCGTCGCCGACGAGGCCCACCTCGGTGGGCACGTTCGTCGAGAGCTGCTCGGGCGAGATGTCGAGCTGGATGACCCGAACGTTTGGGTCGAAGCGCGGCGGCAGCCCGAAGTGCATGATCCAGTTCAGTCGTGCCCCCAGCACGAGGATCACATCGGCTTCCTTCAACGCGTGGCTGCGCGCCGCGCCGACCGACAGGGGGTGATCGTCGGGCAGCACGCCCTTGCCCATGGGCGACGCGAGGAACGGCAGCTTCGTCGCCTCGACGAACGCACGCACCTCGTGCTCGGCGCGAGACCACGCCATCCCCTTGCCCACGATGACCAGCGGCCGCTCGGCACTGCGCAGCGCGGCGAGGGCGGCGGCGACGTCGGCATCGGACGCCTGGCTCGACGGCGGAGGCGCGACAGTGGCGGCCATCCGCACGTCGTCGTCGTCGACACGGGCCAGGATCACGTCGTCGGGCAGGTCGAGGTAGGTGGCGCCCGGGCGCCCGTACCAGGCGGTGCGCACGGCCTGCTCGACGTAGAACGGGATGCGGTCGGCCCGCTCGATCTGGTGGCTGTACTTCGTGAACGGCGTGGTGACGAGCACCTGGCGCTCCTCCTGGAACGCGCCGCGCCCGTTCTGGTCGATGCCGCTGGCGCCGCCGAGCAGCACGAGCGGCCAGCTGTTCTGCTGGGCGTTGGCCAGCCCCGACAGCGCGTGGATCACGCCCGGACCGCTCACGACCAGGCAGGCCTGCGGGCGGCCGGTCAGGTAGCCAGCGGCCTGCGCGGCGTACGACGCCGCCTGCTCGTTGCGCATGCCGATGAACCGGATGCCCGCCTTCTGCGCGGCGACGGCGACCGGCACCACCGGGAAGCCGACGATGCCGAACAGGTAGTCGACGCCCTGCTGCTTCAGGCTCCGCGCGATGAGCGCGGCACCGTTCGTCGTGGCCATGACGTGGTCCCCCTTACGTTTCGTCCCCGTGCCGGACGCTACTGCGTGGGTGGCTGGCCTCTACAGCCCGAAGAGGGCCGGCGAGGGCAGCGTGCCGCCGATGACCTTGGCGGCACGCAGTGCGGCGAGGCGGTCGGCGTCGTAGCCGGGCAGCTCGGCGAGCAGCTCGTCGGTGTGCTCGTCGAACAGCGGCGCTCGGCGACGTGTCGTGGTGGCGCGCCCGTCGATCACGAACGGCGAGCGCACCGCCTTCGCCGGGCCGGTGACCGGATGGTCGACGACCTCGAACCGGTCGGCGAGTCGGGCGTCGTCGGCCGCGTCGAGCACCTCGTTGACGACCTCGGCCGCGCCGCCGGCCGCACGCACGGCGGCGACGATCTCGGGCCACGGTCGACCTTCGAGGACGTCGGCCGCGGCCGCCCCGGCGTCGCCGACGACCGCCACCCAACGGCCGTCGGCCGCCGCCACGAACGCGGACGTCGTCATCCCGGGCTCGCGGTTGCCCATCCGGCCGATGTCGGTGCCCCGACGCCCGGCCACCACGAGACCCTCACCCAGCGCGTTCCACATGACCTCCATGTGGGCGAGGTCCACCTCGCACCCGGCGCCCGTGCGGTCGCGTCGCTCGATGCCCGACAGGATGGCGAGCGCCGCGTGGATGCCCGCGACGGGGTCGGGCCAGTAGAGGTCCGAGATGCGAGCGCCCTCGGTCTCGTAGCCGAAGCGGGCGCCGAAACCGCCCATGCCCTCGACGACCGTGCCGTAGCCGGCCTTGTGGCTGTAGGGACCCTCGGTGCCGAACGCCGGCATGCGCACCACGACGATGCGGGGGTTGACCTGCACGAGGTCGGCGAAGCCGAGCCGCAGATCGGGCAGCACCTTCGCCGTGAAGTTGCACAGCACGGCGTCGGCCGTGCGGGCCAGCTCCAGGAACAGCGCCCGACCCTCGTCGCTGGCCAGGTTGGCCACCAATGTGCGCTTGTTGCGGTTCACGGCGTTGTGCAGCGCACTGGCCTCGAACCAACGGTTGTCGCCGCGCAGGTCGACCACGTGGTCGGGGTCGCTGTCGGCGTGCAGGCGAAGGACCCGGTACCCCTCGAACGGCCGGTTCGCCTCGAACTTCACGACGTCGACACCCAACGCACCGAGCGCGTTGCCGACGTAGGGCCCGGCCCACGCCGTGGTCACCTCGAGCAGGCGCAGGCCCTCCAGCGGCGCGCGGTCGACGGCGCGCCGGGGTGCGGCGAGCGCGCCGTCGCCGTCCGACGCTGCGGTGGCCCGAACGCGCTGGTCGGCCACCGGCAGCCCGCCGGTGCGGAACGGGCGTACGGGGCCGACGTCGTCGCCCTCCGGGGTTTCGATCCGGCCCAGGAAGCCGCGGTCGGCCAGATGTGGGTCGGCGAGCGCCTCCGTTCCGGTCATCACCTTGCCGACCGTCCACGGGGTCTCGAGCGACAGGTCGAAGATCTCCTGCTTGGTGCGCTCCGAGTACCAGCCACGGATCATGTCCCAGACCTCGGGCACGCGGAGCGCCCGAGCCGGTCGCGTCTTGTAGCGGTCGTCGTCGAGCAGCTCGGGCAGCCCGTACAGCAGGCACTGCATCTCCCAGTCGATGTCCCGGAAGCTGCCCGGCACGACATGGCCGTCGTGGCAGGGGAGTGCGCCCCCGGGGAACGCCGTCACGGGGAACGGTCCGGTCGGCGGCCAGCGCCGGCCGGACGCCATCCCGTCGGCGAAGTGGAGCTCCATGCCGGTCATGAGGCAGGCCGTCCACGAGATGTCGACGTGGCGCGCTCCGGGCATCCGCAGCGTCGCCAGTGCGGCGACGGCCGCGGTCGCTCCGGCCTGGTACTGGGCCTGCCAGCCCGGCAGGCGGATCGGCTCGCGGCCGGGGTCGCCCTGCACGCCGATGATGGCGCTGCGGGCCTGGACGAGCACTTCGTGCTCGATGCCCCCGGCCTCGTCGGCCTCGAAGCCGTACGGCGTGACCGACACGAGCAGCGGGCCGATGCTCGCGGCGGGGTCGTACGGCGTGCCGGTCACATCTCGGCGCACCCGATCGTCGATCACCACGTCGGCCCACGACGGGTCGACGACACCGGCCGACGCGTTGTGCTTGCCGGCGTTCAGGTGGACGTACAACGGCGAGGCGCGGTCGAGTGGCTCGTCGTCCACGGGCTTGGTGCGGGTCGGATCGCCGTCCCGCGGCTCGATCTTGACCACGGTGGCGCCGAGCATGGCCAGCAGGCGCCCCGCGTAGGGGCCGGCGACGCCGGTCGCCAGTTCGAGCACGTGCACGCCGTCGAGCGGCGCCTCCCCCGGAAACACCGGGCCCGTTGTAGCACCCGGCGCCGTAGGGTCGGGCAATGCGCGTGCGTCGATCGTCCAAGGTCGTCCTCGTCGACGATCGACGGCGTGTCCTGCTGTTCCGCGGGTGGGACCCGCACGAGCCCGAGGCAGGCTCGTGGTGGTTCTGCCCCGGTGGCGGCCAGGAGGACGGCGAGACCGTCGAGGAGGCGGCTCGCCGTGAGGTGCTCGAGGAGACGGGCTGTGTCGTGGGCGACCTCGGAGCCGTCGTGCTGCGACGTCGGGTGGAGGTCGTGTTCCGCAGCGAGCACGGCGTCAGCGACGAGACCTACTTCGCGGTGACGGTGCCGGCGTTCGAGGTCAGCACCGACGGGTGGACGGAGCTGGAGCGCGAGGTCATGCTGGAGCACCGCTGGTGGACGCTCGACGAGCTCCGAGCCACGGCCGAGCTCGTCTACCCCGAAGAGTTGACAGCGCTCGTCGAGCGCCACGCGTGAGCCCACCGGACCGGGCGGCGTAGGGTGACGACATGATCGAACGCCTGCCCTTCGGCCGCACCGGACACGTCAGCAGTCGGGTGATCTTCGGCGCCGCCGCGCTCGGCGGCATGCGCCAGGACCGCGCCGATGCGGTGCTGGCGACGATGTCCGAGCTCGGTATCAACCACATCGACACCGCCGCCTCGTACGGCGAGTCCGAGCTGCGGCTGGCGCCGTGGCTGGCCGACCACCGGGCCGAGGTGTTCCTGGCCACCAAGACCGGCGAGCGGGCCGGCGACGCGGCCCGTCGCGAGCTGGAGCTGTCGTTGCAGCGCCTCGGTGTCGACCAGGTCGACCTCATCCAGATGCACAACCTCGTCGAACCCGACGAGTGGGAGACCGCCATGGGCACCGGCGGCGTGCTCGAAGCGCTCGATCAGGCGCGCGCCGAGGGCCTGGTCCGCTTCATCGGCGTCACCGGTCACGGCACGCGCATCCCCGGCATGCACCTGCGCAGCCTCGAGCGCTTCGCGTTCGACTCGGTGCTGTTCCCGTACAACGCCACGATGATGGCCATCCCCGCCTACCGGGCCGACGCCGAGTCTCTGCTCGCCGTTTGCGCCGAGCGCGGCGTGGCGGTCCAGACCATCAAGTCGGTGGCGCAACGCCGCTGGCAGGACACCGATGCCGAGCCCCAGCACTCGTGGTATCGGCCGCTGCCGCCGGGCGAGGCGCTGGAACACGCTGTGGCCTACGTGCTCGGCCGTCCGCAGCTGTTCCTGAACTCCTCGAGCGACGCCCGCCTGCTGCGGCCGATCGTCGAGGCAGCGGCCGCCGGCCGCCCTGCCCCGTCGGACGACGAGCTGGCGGCCGTCATCGTGGAGTCCGGCATGGTGCCGCTGTTCGACAACGAGTCGCTCGAGCGCATCTGAGTCGGTCCACGAGATGGACAGCTACCGCACCCCCAATGAGCGGTTCGCCGGGCTACCGGACTACCCGTTCGCGCCCCGCTACCGGACATGGAACGGCCTGCGGCTCCATCACCTCGACGAAGGCCCGGCCGACGCGCCCGTGATGTTGCTGCTCCACGGTGAGCCGTCGTGGAGCTACCTCTACCGCCGCTGGATCCCGCGCCTGGTCGAGGCCGGCTATCGGTGCGTGGCGCCCGACCTGCCCGGTTTCGGCCGGAGCGACAAGCCGATCGACGACGAGTGGTACGTCGTCGAGCGCCACATGGAGGCGATCGCCGACCTCGTCGAGCAGCTCGACCTCCGACGGATCCACCTGGTGGTGCAGGACTGGGGTGGGCCGATCGGCTTGCGGGTGCTGTGTGACACGCCCGAGCGCTTCGACCGCACCTTCATCCTCAACACCTGGTTGCACCACGCCGAGATGGAGTACGGCGACGGCGTCCGGTGGTGGCGGCAGGCGGCGCTCGACCCCGCACAACTCGGCGGCGACATGCCGACCGGTCGCATCGTCGCCGGCACCATGCGCCGCCCGGGCCACGACACCGCTGCGCTCGTCGCCGCCTACGACGCTCCGTTCCCCACGTACGCCAGCAAAGCGGGCGCTCGCCGCTTCCCGTTCTGCATCCCCTTCGGTGAGCCCGAGGCCGGCAACGCCGTCGACCAGGAGCGGTGCTTCCGCGCGCTGCCGACGCTCGGCGTGCCGCTGCACCTGGCGTTCGGCGATGCCGACCCGGTGTTCACGTTCGACTGGGCCGAACGCTGGCACGCCCAGCTCCCCGGATCGACCCTCGACCGGATCGAGGGCGCCGGCCACTTCGTCCAGGACGACGCCGCCGACGACTGCGTCGATCTCGTGCTCCGCTACGCCGACGCGGCCCTCCGATGATCACCGCCGGCTTCAGCGGTCCGCCTGAGCAGGCCGACCGGTCAGCCCGGGTCGGCATGGACGATGGCGACGTGGTCGAGCACCGCGTGCGCGAACGGCTCGGCGGTCGCCCCAGCGCTCGCCTCGCTGCGGGGCTGGCGCGTCCAGCGGCGCCACAGGAGCTCGTCGTCGAACGTCACCGTGTGCTCCGCCGGCGTCTCGAGGTCGTCCTCGACGAGTGACCAGCGGGCGTCGAGCCGCCGGAGCGTCCACGCCCGTCCGCTCGGCGTGGCCACCACCCGGAGCGACGCAGGTTCGAGCAGCCCGACGCGCCCGAGTGCGAACGGGAGGCCGCGGGCGAAGACGTCGAGAACGACGCCGACGGCCGGCACGATGGCGGCCGGAGCACCCACCGCGTCGCGCAGCTGCCGTTCATGGACCCAGTACTCGGTCACGTCCCGAGCGGCGCCGAACCACACGGGCGACACGTCCATACCGGCCCACGACACACCCAGGCTGGGGGCGTCGAGCGGCTGGTCGAGCCACCAGCGGTCGTGCTCGTCGCCGTAGCGTTCGAGCAGGTCGATGAGCAGCACCGGGCTGAGGCGCCGGGCTCCGACCACCCAGGCGCCGTTGACCCGGTCGATGAAGGCCTCCAGACGTTCGCCGGGACCGGGTCGGTCCGCCCGCCACCCGTCGCGCGCCCCGGCGAGCCTGCCGAGGACGTCGCCGAGGACGTGGGCCGCGACGTCCGCGACCGTCCACCCCTCGCAGGCGGTGGGCGCGCGCCACTCGTCGACCCCGAGCGACCGGAGGAGCGCGAGGAGGCTGCGCCGCTGCGGCGCGAACAGCAGGCGGAGATCGACCGGTGGGCCGAGCTGCTCGGCGAGGACGTCCATGGGCCACCATCCTCGCGGCGAGGGCGCCGAACGAGTCGCGCATTTCGCGCATGCGGAGGCGCCTCGCAGGCCGTGCTAGGAACGGCCCATGGAACGCTCTCTCCTGGACCTCACGGGCAAGGTCGCCGTCATCACGGGCGGCAGCCGCGGCATCGGCAAGTCGATCGCGGAGGCCTACGCCCAGCACGGCGCCGACGTGGTCATCGCCAGCCGCAAGCTCGACAACTGCCAGCAGGTGGCCGCCGAGATCGCTGCCGCCACCGGCGTGCGCACGCTGGCTGTCGGCACCCACGTGGGCAAGTGGGACGAGTGCAACCGGCTCGCCGATCAGGTGCTGGA
>JANPGL010000822.1:0-9045 GCA_031423915.1 Actinomycetes bacterium
GGCGGTCGTGGTGGTGACGTTGCTCACGGCTCTGGTGGTCGTGCTGGTCGACGATCGCCGGTTGGCCGGGCTGCACACCCTGGCCGCGGGCCTGCTGGCGGGCGCCGCCGTGGTGGGCGACGCGCTGCGCTGGCTGGGCGAGTCGCGACCAGGATCGATGGTGGTGCTGGCGACGAGGGGCGCCGTCGCACTGGCCGCCGTGGTGGCCGGCGGGGTGACCGTGGCCCGACGCGTCAGCGCGCCCGGCCCGTGGCCTTCTTCGTCGCCTTCTTCGCCGCCGCAGGAACTCGGGCGGCCGCCCCGCTCGGCGTCCGCTTCTTCGGCACCGCCGCCCGCGTCGCCGCCTTCTTGACCACGCGCCGGTCGTCCCACGCCGCGGTGACCGGCGTGCCGGCCGAGCCGTCGGGCTGCTCCGGCGTGTAGACGTACTCGATCCGCCCGAACGACAGCGACACCTGATCGGTGGGCACGGTGTCGTCGCCCGACTCGTTGGCCAACACGCGGTAGCCGGTGACGATCACGTCGTCGAGCTTGATGACGAGGTGATCGCGCCGACCCTCACCCGGTCGGCGGGCGCTGAGCGTCGCCGAGCGAACGTGCCGCCCGCTGGCGCACGCCAGCATGAGCGGGGGCGACGCCGACGACGTGGGCGCGATCACCTGCAACTCGCCCATCTGCACCCGTCCGGTGGCCGTGCCGCCGCCGGGGCCGGCCAGCGGCAGGTGCTCGGCCCAGCTGAACGCCACGACGTCGATCTCACCGCGGTGGACGTCGTCGGTCGACTCGCCGGCGATGCCATCGAGCCTCAGGAACAGGTCCACCTCAGCCATCCGGGCCTCCACGATCCTCGCAGCACGAACCATACGCCGGGCGCCGGAACGTCGCGTGCCCGGCACCTCGGCACGCCGCGAGTCGGCGTTCCGGGGCGCTAGGGGGTGACGGGCGGGAGGCCGTCGGCACGGAAGATGGCGCTGGTCGGCGTCGACCCGTCGAGCAGGTCCGCGGCCAGGATGATGGCGGCGGCCGTGTAGGCCGAGCGCTCGCCGTCGGGGAACTGGACCGCCCCTGGATGGACGAGCCCGGTCCAGTAGGCGCCGTCGGCGTCGCGGTGGGCCCGGGTCCAGCGCAGAAGCTCGGTGGCCTGCTCCTCCCGACCGGCGACGGCGTGGGCCATGGCGCATTCGGCCGTCTCCGCCGCGGTGACCCAGGGCTCGTTGTTCACGCAGCGCACACCGAGCCCGTCCATCACGAACTCGTCCCAGCGGGCCGTCAGCTGCAGGTGGGCCTGGCGGCCGGTGACGGCGCCGCACAGCGTCGGGTAGTACCAGTCCATCGCCCACCGGTGCTTCGGCTCGAACGCATTCGGCTGGGTGCGGATCACGTCGGCCAGCGTCACCGCGGCCAGCTCCCAATCGGGTCGGCCGTCTCCGCCGAGGTCCTCGGTCGCGATCCCGGCCAGGGCCACGCCGCAGCGCAGCGCGTGGCAGATCGACGACGAACCGGTGAGCAGGGCGTAGCTCCACGGTGTGCCGTCGACGTGACGGGCCCAGATGATCTCGCCGCGCGGCGTCTGCAACGTGAGCACCCAGTCGAGCGCCCGCTCGACGACGGGGAAGAAGCGGCGGACGAAGGCGCGATCGCCGGTGGCCAGCCAGTGGTGCCACACGCCGGTGGCGATGTAGGCGCACACGTTCGTGTCGAGCTTGGCGTCCTCGAGCGTGCCGTCGGGCAGGTAGTAGTTGTGCCAGCTGCCGTCGGGGCGCTGGGAGGTCTCGAGCCAGCCGTAGGCACGCTCGGCCGCCTCGAAGCGACCGGCGACGGTGAGCGCCATGGCGGTTTCGACGTGGTTCCACGGGTCGCAGTGCCCGCCCGGGTACCACGGGATCATGCCGTCCGGCCGCTGCAGCGCGGCGATGGTGGCGGCCGATGCGGTCACCTCGGCCGCGGTGAGAACGCCGGGCAGGTGGGGGAGGGCGAGACGGGTCATGCGGCCGCCTTCCTGGCGTAGAGGACCAGGCTCTTGCCCAGCACGGGGTTGAGCACACGGTCGGCGACGCGGGTGACGGTGGGACCCTTCACGATGTCCCACTCCAGCAGCTTGCGGTACCGGGCCACCGCCGGGTGCTCGTCGTTGCGCACGCCGACGGCGCACTTCAGCCACCAGTACGGCGAGTGGAGGGCATGGGCGTGGTGCTGACCGGCCACGGAGAGGCCGGCGGCGCGCAGCTTCGCCTTGAGCTCGGTGGCGGTGTAGATGCGGACGTGGCCTCCGACGGCGACCGGCGCGTGGTAGTCGTCGCTCAGCATCCAGTTGATCTTCTCGGGCAGCCAGGTGGGCACGGTCGCCGCCAGCGTGCCGCCGGGGGCGAGCACGCGGGTGATCTCGGCCAGCGCGGTCACGTCGTCCTGGATGTGCTCGAGCACCTCCGACACGATCACGTGGCGGAACGTGCCCGTTGGGAACGGCAGGCGCGTGGCGTCGCCGCGCAGCACGCCGCCGAAGCGGTCGCCGGTGATCTCGCCCGCCTCGGCCATGGCGGCGAACGTGTTGCGCACCGACACCAGCTCGTCGGCCGAGTAGTCGAGCGCGGTGACCACGGCGCCGCGGCGCGCCGCCTCGAAGGCGTGGCGGCCGAAGCCGGCCCCGAGGTCGAGGAGGCGGTCGCCTTCCCGGAGACCGAGGCGGTCGTAGCGAACGGTGAGCATGTCTGGTGCGGATCCTTCAGCGGCCGTTGCGGCGCAGCTTGGCCTGGTTCTCGGGCATGGCCAGCACCTCTCGGTACTGGTCGACGGTCAGCTCGGCGCAGTGGCGCCAGCTCCAGCGTTCGGCCACGCGCCGGCGTCCGGCCGCGCCGATGCGGGCGCGCAGGTCGGCGTCGTCGAGGCCGCGCCGCAGCGTGGCGGCCAGCGCCTCGGCATCGCCGGAACGGCACGAAAGGACGGTGTCGTCGTCGGTGCCCGTCACCTCGGGCAGGGCGCCGCCGTCGGTGGCGACGAGGCAGGTGCCGGTGGCCATGGCCTCGATGGCCGGCAGGCTGAACCCCTCGTACAGGCTCGGCACCACGGCCATCTCGCTCTCGGCGTACAGCTCGACGATGCGCTCGTCGGGCACGCCCGTGACGAACTCGACCGAGTCGCCCAACCCGAGTGAGCGGATGAGCTCGTCCGAGGGGCCGCCGGGCTTGGCCCGACCGATCACGGTGAGATGCACGGGTCGCTCGGCCTTGAGCTTGGCCAGCGCCTCGAGCAGGTACTGCAAGCCCTTCAGGGCCACGTCGGCCGACGCCGTCGTGATCAGGTGACCGGGCTTGCGCTCCACGCCCGGGAGCGGCTTGAACAGGTCGAGGTCGACCCCGACCGGCACGAGACGCATGCGGTCGATGTCGACGCCCATGTCGGTGTGGATGTCGTCGATCGAGTTCTGCGACACGACCACGACGCGGGGCATGCGCGACGCCACGCGCCCCTGCATCTTCACGAAGTTGTACCAGCGGGCGATCGACATCCGCTTGCGCCAGTTCGGCGCGTGCTGCATCTCGAGCATCCGGTCGCGGGTGATCGGGTGGTGCAGCGTCACGATCGTCGGGATCATCTTGTCGATGCCGAGGATGCCGTAGCCGAGGCACTGGTTGTCGTGCACCAGGTCGAAGTCGCCCTTGCGCTTCTTCAGCTCCTGGTACGCCCGCACCGAGAACGCCAGCGGCTCGGAGAAGGTGCCCAGCGAGAACTGGCCGATCTCGACCAGGTCGGCCAGGTGCCGGATCTCCCAGTACGCCGGGAAGCGGCCCGGGTGGTGGTCGTTGAAGATGTCGAGGCTCGGAAGCTGGTGCAGCTCGATGCGCGGGTCGAGGACGGGGTACGGCTGGCCCGAGTACACCTCGACGTGATGGCCCAGGTCGATGAGGGCCTTGGCCAGGTGGCGGGTGTACACGCCCTGGCCACCCACGTGGGGCTTGCCCCGGTACGTCAGGTAGGCCAGCCGCAGGGGCTCGTCGGTTCCGGGGCGCATGGTGGGTCGATGCTACCGGTCGGTAGCCAGCCGTGCAGCGGGCGCCTACCGTCGGTAGGGTCGCCGTCATGGAGCTCGTCCTCGTCCGTCACGGCCAGCCGGAGTGGGTGCGCAACGACCGCAACGTCGACGACCCGGTGCTCACCGAGCTCGGCCACCGCCAGGCCGGCCTCGCCGCCGAGGCCCTGGCCGGCGAGCGCTTCGACCGGGTCCTGGTGTCGCCGCTCGTCCGGGCCCGGCAGACCGCGGCGCCCATCGAGGCCGCGTTGGGGGTCACGGCCGAGGTCCTCGACTGGCTCGCCGAGCTGCGCAACCCCGTGTGGGAGGGCAGCGTCCACGACACCGAGCGCATCTTCGCCGAGGCCCGCCGACGGCCCGCCGAGCAGCACTGGGACGGCCTGCCGGGCGGCGAGTCGTTCCGTGACTTCCACGACCGCGTCGTGGGCGGCCTGGTGCCCCTGCTGGCGGCGATGGGGGTCCACCCCGCCACGACGACGCTGCCGCTGTGGACCGTCGAGCGGCCCGACCAGCGCGTCCTGATCGTGGCGCACGCCGGCACGAACTCGGTGCTGCTCACCCACCTGCTCGGCGTCCAACCCGTGCCGTGGGAGTGGGAACGCTTCGTGCTCCACCACGCGTCGATCAGCCAGGCCATGACGCTGCAGATCGGTGAGGGCCACTCGTTCTCGCTGCTGCGCCTGTCGGACACCGGCCACCTGGGGCCGGCGCTGACGACGCGCTGACCCCGCCGCCTCAGCTGAACGGCGTGATCGGGCGGTCCAACGCCACGCCGTCGAGCACGATGTCGACCCGCTCGTTGTAGAAGCACACGTGATCGGCGATGCGGGCGGCCTCGGGGGTGGGGTGGCGATAGCCCCACGCCAGATCGGGGTACGTGGCGCCGTCGACGGTCACGGCCCAGTACTGCGCGGTGCCCTTGTAGGCGCACACGCTCGTGGTGGACGTGGGGGTCAGCGCAGCGAAGTCGACGTCGAGCTTCGGCAGGTAGTAGCGCGTGGGCAGGGTGGTCTCGAACAGCAGGCGGGGCCGGTTGGACGACGCCACGCGCACCCCGTCGACGAACACCTCGACGAGACGGCTCGAGTCGCGCACGTCGACGCGGTGGTACGGGTCGTTCGGGTGCCCGTGGACCTCGGTGTCCTCTTCGTACCAATGGTCGACGGCCGGCCAGGCCAGCGTCACGTGACCGGGCAGCCGGTCGTCGCGGCGCACCGCCGACGCGTCGAGGAGGTCGAGCCGCACGTCCTCGCTGGGGACGTACCACGCCGGGTAGGCCTCGATCTCCCACAGGTACCGGGCGGCGTCGGTCTGCAGCACGACCCGGCCGCGGGTCTCGGCGCGGACGCGCCGCGGGCAGGGCTCGTGGTGACCGACTCGCATGCGCCAAGCATGCCCCACCCGGCGGGGGCTCAGCCCTGCAGGAGGAGCAGGATGCTCTGCGGCGCCGCGGTGGCCTGGGCCAGCCGCGCCGTGGTGGCGTCGGCGAGGAGCTGCGAACGGGTGAGCTCCACCATCCGGGTCGCCGTGTCGACGTCGTGGATGTGGGTCACCGACGCCATCAGGTTCTCGACGGCCACGCTCAGGCTGGCCACGGTGTGCTCGAGGCCGTGCTGGGCTGCGCCGAGGGTGCTGCGGACGTGGGCCACCTCGTCGATGGCGGCGTCGAGTGCACCGAGCGCGGTGTGGGCTCCCGACACCGACGCCAGATCGAGCGACAGCACCGCCGAGAACACGCCGCTGGTGCCTGCGTCGAGCGTCAGGTCCTTGTTGATGGCGGTCATCTGGTCCGAGGCGTGCGCCCCGATCTGGAACGACAACGCCGACGTCGAGTAGTCGACGAACACCGTCGTACCCGAGAACGTCGTCCGGGCTCCGATGCTGCGGATGTCGGAGACCAACGAGTCGAGCTCACGCTGTTCCGCCGCGTCTCCGCCACCGGCGGCGGTGCGCACCGCGATCCGGCGCATCCGCCGCAGCATGTCCTGCACCTCGGTCAGCGCGCCCTCGGTGGTCTGGATGTAGCTGATGCCGTCCTGGGCGTTGCGTTGGGCCTGGGTGTTGCCCCGGATCTCCGCCCGGAGGCCCTCCGAGATCGACAGGCCGGAAGCGTCGTCCGCGGCCCGGTTGACGCGGTACGCCGTCGGGAGCTTCTCGAACGACTTGCCCGCGTGCTCGCTGCTCGCCATCAGGTTGCGAGACGAGTTGATGGCAGCGATGGTGGCGTTGATTCGCATGGTCGGGTACCTCCGTGTACCACCTCCGGTTCATGGCATCAGGCGCACGCGCCTTCCGCCGTCAGGATCCGTGTCGGCCGCGAACACCACCGTTCAAGAGGTTCCGTTGAGAATCTTCCGTCCGTTCGTCTGCCAACGGTCTGGTCCCGCCCGCGTCGGGCGTCCCGACGCCCGGATCGGCTGCCGAACCAGACGATCCCGTCTCAGGCCCAGCTCAACCGCATCCAGGCCACGAGCGGCTGGCCCGGCCGCGCCGCGGTGGCCCGGGCCCCGAGCAGGTTGAACTCGTCGGGAGGGCCGGTCTGGGGTTCTACGCACACCGCGTGCGCCGGTTTGTCGTAGACGACCCAGTGGTCGCAGCTCGATGTGATCGTGACGATCGGACCGGTGGGCCACTGGAGCTGGGGCGGGGAGGTCACGCCGGTGAAGCAGTCGTCCCACGGACCGGCCGGCACCCGCACGAGCGTGCCGTCGGGGATGCCCTCGTCGTCGCGCCGGTACATCTGCTCGGCCGCGAACGACAGGACCACGGGCCGCCGGAACCACGGGTGCCAGCCGGCCATGGCCGGCATGGCGTGCCGGCCGGCGTGGACCTCGAGGTGGCAGGTGAGGCCGTCGTCGTCCAACGCGAAGCGCTGCACGGCATGGCCGCCGAACGGCCAGTCGGCCGGGAACGCGTGGACCAGCGTGCCGTCGGGGCGCACCTCCCAGCGGGCCGTGAGGCCCGTGCCGTGGATGCTGTGCGGGTCGAGGTTGATCGGCAGGTGCTGGCCGCGGGCGTCGTACCGGAAGCGGCCACGGCGTACGCGCCCGGCCCAGGGCACCATCGGGTAGCTGCCCCACTGCAGGGGGTTGCTGTCGGCTCCACCCGTGACGAGCAGCTCGACGCCGCGCACCACCAGCGACGCCAGTCGGCCGCCCAGCTCGGGGGCGATCTGTACGGTGGCCCGGTCGTTGGTGAGCGTCAGCATGGCTGCATTCTGTCGGTCCGCCCGCGACACTGGCGCGATGCGTGCGCTGGTGCAGCGGGTCGGCCGGGCCAAGGTGACCGTCGACGGGGACGTGACGGGAGAGATCGGCGCGGGCCTGTGCGTCCTCGTCGGCGTGACGCACACCGACACCGAGGCCCTGGCCCGCAAGATGGCCGAACGGATCTGGCACCTACGGGTCATGGACGACGACGACGGCGTGATGAACCGGTCGGTCGCCGACACCACCCGCCAGGTCCTGGTGGTCAGCCAGTTCACCCTGTACGGCGACACCTCGGCCGGCCGGCGCCCCAGCTGGATCAACGCCGCCCGGCCCGAGCAGGCCGGGCCCCTCGTGGCCACCGTGGTCGACCACCTCCGCTCGCTCGGCGCCACCGTGGGCACCGGGAAGTTCCGTTCGACCATGCAGGTCGAGCTCGTCAACGACGGCCCCACCACGGTCTGGCTCGAGCTCTAGGGAGCCGGGTCGGCCACCCGGCGCCGAGCCCACGACCAGCCGGCGCCGACGAGGGCCAGCGCCAACACGGCCCACGGCAGGTCGCCGAGGCGGGTGGCCAGGGTCTGGCCGCGTCGCAGCTCGATGGTGGCGGTGCGCGTCGCCGCCTCGATCTGGGCGGTGCGGTCGAGCACGCGACCTTCGGGTGAGACGAACGCGGTGAAGCCGGTGGGGGAGACCTGGCCGACCCATCGTCCGGTCTCGAGCGCCCGCAGGCGCGACATGGCGATCTGCTGCGACTGGAGCACGGTGCCCGTGTAGCTCGAGCCGTTCGTCGGGTTGAGCAGCACCTCACCGCCGTGGCGCACGCCGTCGCGCGCCCGGTCGCCGAAGAACCCCTCCCACGAGATCACCACCGCCGCCCGGAAGGGCGCCCTGGCTCCGCCCTCGGCGGCCGGCACGTCGACGACAGCCGGGCCCCGCCCGGCGACGGCATCGCGGGGCACCAGGTCGGTCGGCGCCCCGAGCGCCTTGAGGAACCCGCGCAGCGGCATGTACTCGCCGAACGGGACGCGCCGCACCTTCTCGTAGCGACTGGGTAGCTCGGCCGCGCCGGTGACCACCACCTGGGCGTTCACGAAGTGATCGCCGCCGGCTTCCTCGGTGACGCCGACGACGAGCGGCGCCCCCAGCCGGCGAGCCTCGGCGGCCACGGCGTCGCGGACGTCGCTGTCGGCGAACGACACGACGTCGATCACGTTCTCGGGCCAGATCACCGCGTCGAGCGTGCCGTCCGCCGGCAGCCGCCCGGTGGCCAGCAGGTGCCGCTCGACGACGACGGTTGGGTCGCTGCTCACGGCCCGGGTGCCTTGGGGCCCGCCGCCCTGCACGAGCGCCAGCGTGCGCGTACCCACGGCGTGCCCGCGCGGCGCCAGGTGGCCGGCCATCACGACGGCGACCGCCACGGCCGCCCAGACCGCGGCCGCCCGCGGCGTGCGGCGCCACGCGGCTGCCAGCGCCAGACCGACCAGAACCGTGGCCATCCCGAGCGCCAGGACGCCACCGAGGCGGGCCACCGGGGCGAGCGGGCCGGCCGCCTGACCGGTGGCAAGCGTGGCGAGCGGGACGCCGCCGAACGGAAAGCGCAGGCGCAGCGCCTCGGGCAGCACCAGCGCGCCGACCAGGGCGACGCGCCGCCCGCGTCCCGCCGGCGTCGCGGCGACGCCGAGGCCGATCATGGTGGCGAACAGCGGCCCGACCACCACGTAGCCCGGGGCCGTCAGGAACCACATCCAACCGGTGCCCGGGGCGATCCAGCCGAGGCCGAACACCCAGCCGCGGGCGAACCGGGTGCGG
>JANPGL010000823.1:0-9878 GCA_031423915.1 Actinomycetes bacterium
GGCGCGTACAACATGACCCCCGCTTTTACGATGGCCCCCCACGCCATCAAGCACGCGTTGGCAAAGTCGGTTGTGTAGCCCGCGGCCGTCGAGGATCTGTACCTCGGAAACGGGGCCCCCGGGGCCGGCAACCTGGGCCGCCTGGCCGGCCTGCTGGCGGGCCTGCCCATCACCACGGGCGGCGCCACCATCCAGCGCCACTGCTCGTCGGGCCTGAACTCCATCGCGCTGGCGGCCAACTACATCAAGGAAGACGGCGCCGACGTCGTCGTCGCCGCCGGGGTCGAGTCGATCACCATGCCGAACCCGGGCATGGGCGGCGCCGCCAACATGGATCCGGCGCTCACCGACCAGTACCCGGCGATCTACATGGCCATGATCGAGACGGCCGACATCGTGGCCGAGCGCTACGGCGTGAGCCGCGAGTACCAGGACCAGTACTCGCTCGAGTCGCAGCAGCGCATGGCGGCCGCCCAGGCCAACGGCCTGTTCGAGGACGAGATCGTGCCCATGGCCACGAAGATGAAGCTGGTCAACAAGGAGACCAAGGAAGAGTCGATGGTCGACTACGTCGTCGATCGCGACGAGTGCAACCGGGCCGACACCACCATCGAGGGCCTGGCCAAGCTGAAGCCGGTCCGCGGCGACGGCAACTACATCACCGCCGGCAACGCCAGCCAGCTGTCCGATGGCGCGGCGGCCGTGGTGATGATGGAGGCCAAGGAGGCCGAGCGGCGCGGCCTCACGCCGATGGGCGCCTTCCGCGGCTGGGCCGTGGCGGGCTGCGAGCCCGACGAGATGGGCATCGGCCCGGTCTTCGCCGTGCCGAAGCTCCTGAAGCGTCACGGCCTCACGGTCGACGACATCGACCTGTGGGAGCTCAACGAGGCGTTCGCCAGCCAGTGCCTCTACTCGCGCGACCGCCTGGGCATCGACCCGGCCAAGTACAACGTCAACGGCGGCTCCATCGCCGTCGGCCACCCCTTCGGCATGACGGGCACCCGCTGCTCGGGTCACATCCTGCAGGAGGGCAAGCGCCGCGGTGCCAAGTGGGGCGTCGTCACGATGTGCATCGGCGGCGGCCAGGGCGCGGCTGGCCTGTTCGAGATCTTCAGCTGAACCTGGTTCACCTGACGCTGGCGCATCTCCTTCCACCTGGTGGAAGGAGGTGCGCCAGCGTTGCGCGTCAGGCCGGGGCCAGGCCGCGCACGCTCGGCACGAGGCGGGCGAAGTTCTCCGCGTAGAAGCCGGCTCGGACCGACTCGGGCAGGTCGCCCAGGCTGGCCTCGAAGCGGCCGATCGGGTTCCGGCCGCCCTCGGTGTGCGGGTAGTCCGACGAGAACAGGTACAGCTCGGGCGACGAGTCGCGGATCAGTGCCCCGACGTCCTCGAACGGGTAGGGCGTGAAGGCCAGCTGCTCCCCCACCTGCTGGGAGGGCGGACGGGTGAACGAGCGCAGCTCGGGTTCGGAGCGGGCCCAGATCGAGGCCGCGTGGTCGAGCCGGCGGATCATGCCCGGCACCCACGTTGCACCCAGCTCCACGGCGGCGCCCCGCAGCCCGCGGTGCCGCTCGAGCACGCCATCGAGCACCATGGCCGACAGGAAGGCCTCGGCGTCCTGGTGGAGCACGGTCAGGTCCTTGGAGCGCACGTTCTCGGCGCCGCCCAGCCAGTCCTTCGGCTGCGGGCGGCCGGTGTTCATGTACTCGCTGCGGATCTGGATCGGTTGCCCACCCACGTGGAGCAGGAACGGCACCCCGGCATCGGCCAGTCGGGCCCAGATCGGGTCGAGGTCGTCGTGGCCGGGCGAGCGTCCCCCGCACGGCTCCGCCGGGATCCAGACGCCTTTGGCGCCCAACTCGATCGCCGCGTCGAGCTCCACGGCCGCCCGTTCGGGATCGGCCAGCGACAGCAGTGCCACCGGCAGCAGGCGGGGGTCGTCGCCGCAGAACGCGGCCATGGCCCGGTTGTGGGCCCGGCACGCGGCGTAGCGGACGTCGAGGTCCTTCACCCACAGCACCTGGCCCGGAGAGAACGTGGCGAACACCCACTGCGCATGGAAGCCGAGCTCGTCGAGCGCGAGCGAGCGCTCGCCCGCGTTGAACGCGCCGACGGCCTCGTAGTTCTTCGGGCCGGCGATCACCTCGCGCAGCAACGCCTCGACCCGGTCGGGTTCGTGCGCGCCGGTGGCGGCGTACACCGCCATACGAGCGATCGCCTCAGGACCACCGGAGCTGACCGACAGCGGCGGGATCAGCGCCCGGACCTTCGGGTCCGCGTGGTCGAGCAGGAAGTTCGGCAGCTCCATGATGTGGCTGTCGGCGTCGAAGAACGTGCGACCTTCTGCGTACGGCATGGCGTACCCCCAAGTTCGTTTCGTACGGGTGGAACACGGGTGCGTCTCCCCCGACCCCCCGGAGGAGGAGACGCACCCGCGAGCCTCAGGCCGGGCCGGAGAAGACCGCGCCCCGCGTCTGGTGACCGTTCGAGGCCAGGCCGGCGAGGCGCTCGGCCTCGCGGTTCTTGACCTCGGCGCGTCCGACCACCTGGTGGTGGACCTCGTCCGGACCGTCGGCCAGGCGCAGGGTGCGCTGGCTGTGCCACATCTCGGCCAATGGGAACCACTGCGAGATGCCGGCCGCACCGTGCATCTGGATGGCCTCGTTGATGATGTCGCAGCACTTCTCGGGCACCATGGCCTTCACGGCGCTGACCCACACACGGGCCTCGGCGTTGCCCAGGCTGTCCATGGCCTTGGCGGCCCGCAGCACCATCAGGCGCATGGCCTCGACCTCGATGCGCGACCGGGACACGATCTCCATGTTCTTGCCCAGGTTGATGAGCTTCTTGCCGAAGCCCTCACGGGTGAGCCCACGGTCGACCATCAGCTCGATGGCGCGCTCGGCGGCGCCGATGGAGCGCATGCAGTGGTGGATGCGGCCTGGGCCCAAGCGCACCTGGGAGATCTCGAAGCCGCGACCCTCGCCCCACAGGACGTTGCTCTTCGGCACGCGGA
Source organism: Actinomycetes bacterium (assembly GCA_031423915.1). GTDB lineage: Bacteria > Actinomycetota > Acidimicrobiia > Acidimicrobiales > Ilumatobacteraceae > JANMAT01. The sequence continues at coordinate 3,017 of JANPGL010000823.1, forward strand.
CGTCGGTGAAGCGGATGTGCATGTGGCCGTGCGGCGCGTCGTCAGCGCCGAAGACGTACATCGGTCCGACGATCTCGACGCCGGGAGCATCGACCGGCACCAGGATCTGCGACTGCTGCTTGTACGTGTCGGCGTCGGGGTTGGTGCGGACCATCGTGATCATGATCTTGCAGCGCGGGTCGCCGGCGCCCGAGATGTAGAACTTCTCGCCGTTGATGACCCACTCGTCACCGTCGAGCTCGGCCTTGGTCTGGATCTGCTTGGCGTCGGAGCTCATCACGCCCGGCTCGGTCATGGCGTAGGCCGACCGGATCTCGCCGTTGAGGAGCGGCTCGAGCCACTGCTTCTTCTGCTCCGGGGTGCCGACGCGCTCCAGCACCTCCATGTTGCCGGTGTCGGGGGCCGAGCAGTTCAGGCACTCCGACGCCAGCCGGTTCTTGCCCAGCTCGTTGGCGATGTAGGCGTAGTCGAGGTTGCTGAGGCCCTGGCCCGTCTCGGCGTTGGGGAGGAAGAAGTTCCACAGACCCTGCGCCTTGGCCTTGGCCTTGGCCCCGTCGAGCAGCTCGAGCTGGCCGGGTGCCCAGCTCCAACGCTCCGCGCGACCCTCGCCCAGGCGATGGAACTCCTCGGTGATCGGGTCGACCTCCTCCGCGATGAACTTCACGACTGCGTCGTACAGCGGGCGCACCCCCTCGGACATCCGCAGGTCGAGATCGTCGACGCTCCCCGTCTTCAGTGCGCCACCAGCCATGTGTGGTTCCTCCCCTAGAGCCGTTTCCCGGACCCTACTGCGCCCTTCGTTCCCGCCCGAAGTGAGGCGTTAGGGTCGGCGCCGTCGGCACCCGCGGATGTGCCGTCCGGGAGGGGGACGTCGTGGACTTCGAGCTGCCGGCCGAGGACGATCCGCGCCGCCTGGCGGTCCGCCGCTGGCTGGCCGAGCACCCGGATCCCGACGGCCGCATCCTGGCCGAGGCCGGTTACGTGGTCCCCCACTGGCCGCGGCCGTACGGGCTCGACGCCGACCCGCTCCACCAGCTGATCATCGACGACGAGCTGCGCCGCGCCGGCGTGAAGCGACCGGACAACGCCATCGGCATCGGCTGGGCGGCGCCGACCATCGCCCTGGCCGGCACCCCCGAGCAACAGGCGCGCTACCTGCCCACGATCTTCTCGGGCGAGGAGTTCTGGTGCCAGATGTTCTCCGAGCCCGAGGCCGGCAGCGACCTGGCCAACTTGGCCACCCGCGCCGTGCGCGACGGCGACGAGTACCTGGTGAACGGCTCGAAGATCTGGACGAGCGGCGGTCACAAAGCCCAGTTCGGCATCCTCATCGCCCGCACCGACCCCGACGCCCCCAAGCACAAGGGCATCAGCTACTTCATCTGTCCCACCGACCTGCCCGGCATCACGATGACGCCCATCATCGACATGACCACGGCCCACTCGTTCAACCAGGTCTTCTTCGACAACGTGCGCCTGCCCGCCAGCCTACGCGTGGGCGACGAGGGCGACGGCTGGCGCCTGGCCAAGGTGACGCTGGCCAACGAACGCGTATCGCTGTCGTCCGGCGGCGCGCTGTGGGGTGCCGGCCCCTCGTGCGCCGACCTGCTCGACCTCGTCCGGCGCGCCGGCGGCGCTACGGATCCGTTGCTGCGCCAGGACCTGGCCCGCCTCCACGCCGAGGCGACGGTGCTCGACCTCAACCGCATGCGCACGCTCACCGCCCGCCTGGCCGGCAAGCAGCCAGGCCCCGAGGCGTCGATCCAGAAGCTCATGGCCGACGAGCACGGCCAGCGGGTCATGGCGCTCGCCGCCCAGTTGGTCGGCGCCGACGCCATGCTGGAAGGCGCGGGCCCGGCCGGCCCGCTCCCCGTGGGCGCCCGGGGCGGCGCCACGGAGATCAAGGTCGATCGCGCCCAGTTCCCCGACGCCGACCCGGTCTGGTACTACGGCTCGCTGTTCGCCCCGGCCCTCACGATCGGGGGCGGCACGTTCGCCGTGCAACGCAACATCGTGGCCGAGCAGGTGCTCGGCCTGCCCCGCGAGCCGAACGTGGAGCAGGGCATGACGTGGGCCGAGACCCAGCACGCCCGCCGGGCCTGAATCCCGGTCACAGCGGACGGGCCCGCCGGTACATTGGTGTGCGTGGAAGGTCGTCAACTCCGGGTAGCCGGCTACGAGGGCAAGGTGGTGGCGGTCGATCGCTCGACCGACGCCGTCGTCGCCTCGGCCGACACCCCCGAGGACCTGATGCGGATCGTGCGCAGCCAGCACCTGGAGAACGCCATGATCGTGCGAGTCCCTCGCACGGGCGAACCTCTCCGGGTCGGCCTTGGCTGAACACTCGCTCCCACCGCACGGCTGGGCGTACGAGTACCTGGCGTTGGAGGAACCTCGCCGTGGGCGGCCCGTGTTCCGGCCTGTCGTGCCCATCGGCTTCGCGGCCACGTCGATGCTGCCGCTCATCGCCCTCGTCGACAGCGGCTGCGAGCACACCCTGGCCGCCAGCTGGCTGGCGGACGAACTCGGCGTCGACCTCCGACGATCGGACGACCGGCTCCTTCTCGGCGTCGGTGGCCGCACGGTCGAGGCCGTGTTCGCGCCGGTGGAGGTCCGGCTGCATCGGCCCAGCGATTCTTCTCCGCCATCAGCGTCGAGGTGCCGACCGACTCCCAAGACGCCACCACTTCGGCGGAGGCCCGGGCATTTGGATCAGCGAGGCGCTGGTGATCGGGCGGATCCGATCGGTGGACGATGATCGTCTCGAGCGGTGGCAGCGTGCGCCGATGCACGAGGTTCAGCCACTACGGATGGTCGGCTCCCATCCGTCGGACCGTTAGCCGGCCAGGTCCTGGGAGCGGCGGCGGAGCTTGCGCATGCCTCGCAGCCAACGGTCGGGGTCGGCGGCCTTGCGCTCCACGTACGTCTGCACCTCGGGGTGCGGGAGGATGAGGAACTTCCCGTCGCGGATCGCCGCCGTGACCACCTCGGCCACGAACTCGGGCTCGACGATGCCGTCGGTGCCGCCGTCGCCCAGCTGGCGCGGCGCCATGGCCGTGTTGACCCCCTGTGGGCACAGCACCGACACGCCGATCCCCTCGTCGCCGTGGGCGATCGACAGCGTCTCGGCCAGCTTGATGCACGCCGCCTTCGTCACGCTGTAGGGCGCCGAGCCGACGGCGGCCAGGAGCCCTGCCGCACTGGCCGTGTGGACGAGGTAGCCCTCGCCGCGGGCGATCATCGACGGGAGCACGGCGCGCGCCGCGTAGACGTGGGCCATCACGTGCAGCTCCCACTGGGCCTGCCAGCCGTCGTTGGGGCACTCGACGCCGCCGCCCGCGCCACCGGCCCCGGCGTTCGAGAAGAACACGTCGATCGGCCCGATCTCGCGCTCGACGCGCTCGACGAGCGCCACGATCGCCGCCTCGTCGGTGACGTCGAGCTCCACCCCGAGGCAGCCGATCTCGTCGCCCACGGCCCGGGCGGCGTCGCCGTTGCGGTCGGCCACCACGACGTGCCGGGCACCGAGGCCCATCCAGTGGCGGGCGACGGCCGAGCCGATGCCTCCGCCGCCGCCGGTCACGACGGCGATGCGATCGCGCAGCTCCATCACCGCACCCCCGCGCTGCTCGTGAGCTCGAGTCCGGCGAGCGAGCCCTCGTCGCGCCACTGCTCCCACAGTTTGATGAAGGCGACGGCCCCGCCACCGTAGCTGGTGTTCTTCAGGCTGCGCTCGGCCGGCCGACCCTCGTTGTTGTAGTAGCCGGGCGTGCACGACTCGAGGAAGGACTGGTTCACCATGGCGGTGTCGACGATGGTCCGCACCCAGGCGTCCTCGGCCTCCTGCGAGGCCTCGATCAGCATGATGTCGTGGTCGTACGCTTGGCGCAGGATGTAGGCGAGGTGGCGGCTCTGCTCGTCGAGCATGTGCGGGAAGTTGACCGTGAAGCCCGACTGCACGAGCGAGAAGATGAAGCAGTTCGGGAAGCCGCGCGTGTGCATGCCGTGGAACGTCTCGGCGCCGTCGGCCCACTTCTGGGTGAGCGTGACGCCGTCGCGCCCGGTCACCTCGTACCCGGCTCGCCGCGTGTACTCGGTGCCCACCTCGAAGCCCGTGGCGTAGATGAGGCAGTCGAGCTCGTAGGTGACGCCGTCGACCACCACGCCGCGCTCGTCGATCAGCTCGACGCCACGGCCCTGGGTGTCGACCAGTGTGACGTTGGGGCGGTTGAACGTGTCCAGGTACTCGTCATGGAAGCACGGCCGCTTGCAGAACTGGCGGTAGTAGGGCTTCAGCGATTCGGCGGTCGACGGGTCGCTCACCAGCGCGTCGACGCGCGAGCGGATCTGCTCCATCTTGTCGAAGTCGGCCAGTTCCAACGACTGGGCCACGGCCTCGGGGCTGAGGTCGGGGCGTTCCTGGCCGGCGATGCGGATGAGGAGCTTGCCGATGATGTCGGTCCAGCCGTCGCCGACGAGGTCCTCGGGTTCGGGGATGCCTGACACGAGGTTGTTGAAGTTCTCCATGCGACGCTTTTGCCAGCCCGGCTGCAGCGAGGCCGCCCACTCGGGATCCGTGGGACGGTTGTCGCGCACGTCGATCGACGACGGCGTGCGCTGGAACACGTACAGCTCGGCCGCCGCCGCACCGACGTGGGGCACGCACTGCACGGCCGTGGCCCCCGTGCCGATGATGCCGACGCGCTTGCCCGCCAGGCCGGTGAGGTTCCCCTCGCTCGTGCCGCCCGTGTAACCGTAGTCCCACCGACTGGTGTGGAACGTGTGGCCCCGGAACGACTCGATGCCGGCGATGCCGGGCAACTTGGGCTTGTGGAGCGGCCCGTTGGCCATGCACACGAATCGGGCGCGCATCGCATCGCCGCGGTTCGTCGTGATGATCCAGCGGCCGTCGGCGTCGTCCCACACCATGCCGGTGACCTCGGTCTGGAAGCAGGCGTTGCGGTACAGGTCGAAGTGCTCGCCGATGGCCCGGCTGTGGGCCAGGATCTCGGGCGCCCGGGTGTACTTCTCCTTCGGCACGTAGCCGAGCTCCTCGAGCAGCGGCAGGTAGATGTACGACTCGACATCACACGCCGCGCCCGGGTATCGGTTCCAGTACCAGGTGCCGCCGAAGTCGCCGCCCTTCTCGATGACGCGCAGGTCGTCGATGCCGGCCTGGCGCAGCCGGGCCCCGGCCAGCAGCCCGCCGAAGCCGCCGCCGATGATGGCGACCTCGACGGTGTCCGTCAGCGGCTTCCGGTCGATCGGCTCGACGTACGGGTCGTCGAGGTAGTGGGCGAAGCGGCCCGACATCTCGACGTACTGCTCGTTGCCGTCCTCGCGGACGCGCTTGTCGCGCTCGGCGCGGTACTTGCGGCGCAACTCGTCCGGGTCGAAGCCCAGCTGCTCGTCGACGGCCATCAGAACCCTCCCCCGGGTACCACCCCGATGCTGGCACCACCCCCTTTCTCGCGCACCGGGGCCGCCGAACGCAACGTGGCGCCTCACGCCAGGCGCACACCCTGCCGGGTCAGCTCGGACTGCACGGCCGCCACATCGACGTCGGCGAGGTCGCGACCGGTACGCAGCGAGACCGCAGCGGCCACGCCGGCGCCCTGCCCGAGCACGGCGCAACAGCCCATGTTGCGGGTGGCGGCGTGGGAGATCCGGTCACCGCCCGACGAGCGTCCGGCCACGAGCAGGTTCCGCACCCCCGTCGGCAGCAGGTTCCGGTACGGCAGCTGGAAGTAGCGGCCGGTGGTGGGCAGGACGAGCACCCCGTAGCCGTCGATGAACTCGGGGAAGATCCCGATCGTGTCGTCGAACCTTCCCTGGTCGCGAACATCACGTTCGGTCATGTCGTACACGGCGCGCACCTTGCGGGTGTCCCGCACGCCGAGCGTCATGCCGAAGTTGCGCAGGCGGGCCCCGGCGCACCCTGGCGTGTAGCGGCGCAGCGCCTCGATGGCGTGCCGCGCCCGCCGGCGGCCCTCCATCTCGCCTCGGGTCAGGTCGTCGGGGTCGGTGCCGTCGATGCCCGCCAGGTGGACGAGGTTCAGGTACGTGAGCTCCCCGGAGTCGTGCACGGCGCCCCACGTGCCGGCGATGGTCGTGAGGTCGGCCGGGATCAGCCCGTCAGCCACCGCCCGGGCGAACGGGTCGCGCAGGAACGGCGAGAACAGCGCGTCCTCCTTTCCCGTGGTCTCGATGTCCCACTCCCCGTTGCCGCGCCAGTCGCCGTAGGTCTGCGGGTCGGCGGCGACGCCCGCCAGGAACGCCTGCTTGTCGACGCCGGCGAGATGGAACATCACCGACGCGGCCATCATCTCCTCGCGAGGCGTCATCACGGTGGGCGCCCCGGCGCGGTGGGCCACGTCGGCGTCCCCGGTGGCGTCGACGACCCGGCGGGCGCGGATCGCCTCGCGTCCCGCCTTGGATTCGGTCACGATGCCGACGACGGCGTCGCCGTCGAGGATCGGCGCCACGAACGCGCGGTGCAACATCGGGTGGATGCCCGCCTCGGTCACGAGCACGTCGGCCACCACCTTGAAGCCCTCGGCGTCGATCTCGTACGACAGCGACTGGCTCTCGGGCACGGCGGCGCCCATGGCGAACGACCGCTCCTCCCACTCGCGGGCGATGCCGTCGGCCTCCACCGTGGCCTCGTGCCGGTACCAGGCCAACCCCTCCACGCCGACGGCCGTCAGGTTGCCGCCGAAGCAGCCGAAGCGCTCGACCAGCGTCACCTCCACACCGGAGCGCGCGGCCGCCAGGGCGGCCCCCAAACCGGCCGGGCCGGAGCCGACCCCCAGCACGTCGGGCTCGTGGCCGACGGCGCCCAGCCCGGCGGGGGCGGGGGTGG
>JANPGL010000824.1:0-2537 GCA_031423915.1 Actinomycetes bacterium
GTGCTGCGCGGCTGGTACGCCACCTGTGCCGTGCCGGGCTGCACCGTCCGGTACGACAACTGCCGCATCCACCACATCACCTGGTGGCGCCACGGCGGCACCACCGACCTCGCCAACCTGCTCCCCGTCTGCACCCACCACCACACCAAGATCCACAACAGCGGCTGGGCGATCGAACTCGGCGCCGACCGGACGCTGCGCATCCGGCTGCCCGACGGGCAGGTGCTCTCGACCGGACCACCCGGACGCGGGCGCAAGGCGGCGTGAGCGCGCGCCCCCGGCGCGACCTACTTCTTCTTGGTGGCGCTGCCCCACGACAACGCGCCTGCGGGTGGCTTCCAGCACACGGCCAGCTGCGCCACCGCGCCACCGACGCCCACCAGCACCGCCAGGAGCAGGCCGGCCCAGCCGGTCTGGTAGCCCGAGTCGATCAGGCCGAAGGCCTTGTCGAGCGACCACTGGCCCGGGCCGATGGCACCCACGGCGATGGCGATCACGCCGAGCACGAGCACGTACTCGATGCCCTGGTTCGGCTTGAACACGAAGAACCCCACCTGCCAGTGGGCGGTCAGCAACGCCACCACCATCAGGCCGACGATGCCGGCCGCGGCCAGCGGCGTCAGCAGGCCGGCGGCGAACAGCAGCCCGGCGCCGATCTCGGTCGACGCCGCCAGGATGGCGTTCGGGTACCCCCACCGGAACCCGATGCCCGTGAACCAACGGCCCGTCCCCTGCAGGCCGCCGCGTACCTTGTTCACTCCGTGGAGCGCGAGGGTCACGCCGATCACGATGCGCACGAGGAAGAGGGCGAAGTCGATGTGATCGCTCATCGCGTCATGCTCCTCCCTCGCCACGCATGGCGTCCAGCGGGTCGACCGCGCCCTCGATCTTCGGCGGGCCCGCCGACGTGAACCGGGTGCCCGGCGGGTCGACCGCCCAAACCGGCGCATCGCCCCACGTCTCGCCGTAGACGAGCTCGCCGATGGGGCGCCGACGCACCGGGCCGTGATGCCCCGCCGGCTTGCCCAGCGTGATCGTCGCCGCGATGAACGCGCCCGCCGGGATCTTCAGCAGGTGGACCAGCTCGGCCTCCGCGTACCCGTGGAACCCGGTCAGCACGCCGCCGTAGCCGAGCGCACGCGCCGCCAGCAGCAGGTTCTGGCACGCCGGGTAGATCGAGCCGCCTTCCGACGACTGCGGCGCCCGGTACCGGATCATGCACCCGAGCACGACCACCGGCACGTCCTCGAAGTGCTCCACGTACTCCTGCATCGTGCGGGCCATGCGGGCTTTCGGCGAATCGTCGACGACACCGCTGCCCCGGTCGTACCCGTCCGCGTGGACCTTGTGGCTCCACAGCTGGCGGGCACCGTCGGCGAGGAGCCGCTTCGCCTCCCGAGCGACGGGACCGTCCTCCAGCACGATGAACCGGAACGGCTGGCGGTTCGACCCGCTCGGCGCCCGAGTCGCGGCAAAAAGTATGTCGCGCATCGCGTCGGGCGGGATCGGCTCGGGCAGGTAGCGCCGGATCGCCCGGGTCGTCGCCAGCCCCTCCAACAGGCCGACGGCGTCGGATGACAACGGCACGGTGCTCAGGTCGTCCATGGGCGGATTCTGACCCAGCCAGCGGACCACCGACGACATCGGCGGCGTCGGCGCCGGTTGGGTCGCGACCGCGCCGCCCACTAGAACGACCCGGATGACGACGGGCAGGCGGACGTGAGCGGCAACTTCTCGGTGGCCACGGCGGTGGCGCCGATGGGCGACGGGCGGTTCCACGCCGCCGTGGCCGAGGGCTGGGACATCAACGGCAACGCCAACGGCGGCTACCTGCTGGCCGTGGCGGGCCGGGCCATGGCGATGGCCACCGGTCGGCCCGACCCCGTCACCATCACGGCCCACTACCTGTCGCCCGGCAAGGCCGGGCCCGCCGAAGTGCAGACCCGACTGCTGAAGTCGGGCCGGCGTTTCGCCACCGCCTCGGCCACGTATGCCGCAGGCGACCGGGTCATGATCGCCGCGCTCGGCACGTTCTCCGACCTGTCGACGGCGCCCGATGCACCCACGCTGGTGACCGGCGTCCCGCCGGCGCTGCCGCCGCCCGAGGAGTGCATCGCCCGCAACTCGGCGCTCGTGCCCGTCAACTTCGCCGACAAGCTCGACCTCCGCCTCCACCCCGACGACGCGCTCGTCGACGGCGGCAATCCCAGCGGTAATGCGCTCGTGCGCGGCTGGTTCCGCCTCCACGACGACGAACCGGTCGACACGATCGCCCTGTTGTGCGCCGTCGACGCCTTCCCGCCCACCGCCTTCAACGCCCACCTGCCGCGCGGCTGGACGCCCACCGTCGAGCTGACGGCCCACGTACGGGCCCGGCCGGCCCCAGGCTGGCTGCGCTGCCGCTTCTCGACCCGCTTCGTCACCGGGGGGTTCCTCGAGGAGGACGGCGAGGTGTGGGACTCCACGGGCCGGCTCGTCGCCCAGTCCCGCCAGCTCGCCCTGCTCTCGCTGGCCTGATCCGGGCCGAGCGGCCCTTC
>JANPGL010000825.1:0-9449 GCA_031423915.1 Actinomycetes bacterium
CGGCGCGGGCCGCGACCTCGAGGCGGCGCACGACCGCATCGCCCTCGCCCTCGCGCTCGGCGACGGGAGTCGGGTCCGGGGCCTGTTGGCCCGCGGGATCGGCCGCTATCAGCGCCTCCTGCGGGATGCGCACCCAGGCGGTGAGGCCGTCACCCTCCGGAGACTCGAGCTCGACCGAGATGCCCTCTCGGTCGGCCAGGCGGGCCACCACGTACAGGCCGAGGTAGGCGGTCGGCACCTCGTCGAGGCGTTTGGCCGTGCGGATCCGGTCGTTGGCCGTGGCCAGCGCGTCGTGGGTCATGCCGAGGCCTCGGTCGTGGATGCCGAGCATGTACTCCGACCCGGTGTACGTGCCGGTGACCGACACCATCGTCTCGGGCGGCGAGAACCGGGCGGCGTTCTCGACGAGCTCGGCGAGCAGGTGGGTGATGTTCGACACCGAGGCGCCGGGCACCATCACCTCGTCGAACGCCGCGATCTCGACGCGGCGGAACTCCTCGATCTCGGCCATGGCGCCCCGCACGACGTCGTGCAGGCGGACGGGCTTGCGCCAGCGGCGCGGGGCCTCGACGCCGGCGAGCACGAGCAACGACTCGGCGTTGCGGCGCATGCGGGTGGCGAGGTTGTCGAGACGGAACAGCTGACCGAGGCGGTCACCGTCGGTCTCCGAACGCTCGAGCGAGTCGATGAACTTCAGCTGCCGGGCCACCAGGTTCTGGTTGCGTCGGCCCAGGTTCACGAACATCTCGGCGGTGTGCTTGCGCTGCACCGTCTGGTCGGCGGCGAGGCGGACGGCGGTGCCGAGCACGGCGTTGAACGCGTCGGCCGCGTCGGCCAGCTCGTCTCGGGTACCCAGGTCGATCGGCTCGAGGCGGGCGGCGGCCAGGGTCTCGTCGTCGGCCTGGCGCAGCTGCTCCATCACGCGGGGCAGGTCCTCGTCGGCCGCCTGGCGCAGGCGCCGGATCGAGCGACGGATCGTGCGGGCGATGACCAGGCCGAGCAACAGGGTGAGACCGCCGGCGAGCACGAGGCCACCGACGAACAGGATGGTCCGGCTGCGCACGGAGGCGGCCACGTCGGCGCGCTCGACGGTCTCGTAGTCACGGGACTGACGGATGACGTCGAGGATCTGCGCACGGTGCTCGGCGAACACGGGCTGGACCTCGCCGGCCAGCACCGCCTCGGCCTGCACATAGTCGCCGGCCCGGATGAGCGGCACGACCTTGCCGTCGAGCAGTGCGAAGAACCGGTTGGCCGAGTCGTAGGACTCGGTCAGCAGGCTGGTGCGCAGATCGGCCGGCAGGAAGCGGGCGACCCACTTCTCGTGGTTCGAGACGTAGTCGGCCTTCAGGTCGACGTAGCGCTTGAGCAGGTCGACGCGCACCTCGGGGGCGGTGGCCGACTGGGCGGCCTGGTTGACGACCAGGAACGGTTCCACCACGAACAACGGCGGCGGGAGCACGTCCTCGACCACGCTGTGGGAGTCGACCACGCGCTGCTCGGCCGGGCCACCGACCTTCACGGCCTGGAGCGTCGTCCACGCCAGCGCGGCCAACACGGCCATGGCGAGCACGGGGAGGATGGCCACGAGGGCCAGCTTCGTTCGGATCGAGAGGCGGTTGAACATGGGGCGGCTCCCGGTTGGCGTCAGCGAGGCGCGGCGGCGACCGCGGGCTGCTGGCGGAGGCGGACGAGGACGGACTCGAGCAGGGCGACGAGGGCGCCGCGGGCGTCCTCGGCGGACCGGGCGTCGATCCGCAGGATGGGGACGTCGCCGGGGATGTCGAGCGCTTCGCGGACCTCTTCGAGGTCGGCGGGGGCGTCGCCCTCCCACTGGTTGACGGCGACGACGAACGGGATGCGGCGCGACTCGAAGTAGTCGACGGCCGGGTAGCAGTCGTCGATGCGGCGGGTGTCGACGAGCACCAGGGCGCCCAACGCCCCGGAGACGATGTCGTCCCACATGAAGCCGAACCGGTCCTGACCAGGGGTGCCGAAGACGTAGAGGACGATGGCGCCGTCGACCGTGATCCGCCCGAAGTCCATGGCCACCGTGGTCGTGGTCTTGGTCCCGACGAGGCTGGCGTCGTCGACGGAGGCGGCGGCCTCGGTCATGGATGCCTCGGTGGTCAGCGGGGCGATCTCGGAGACCGCGGCGACGAGCGACGTCTTGCCGACGCCGAAGCCTCCGGCCACGACGACCTTGGCCGACCGGGTCGGCGAATGCACGGGGCTGGGGCTCATACGACCCGTAGGTCGGTTCCGCACACGCAGGTGTGCAGTGGCGCTGTCGCTCTTGACCGAACCTTGCCCGACCCGCCAACCCTTCCGTCAGCCCTCGTTCAGTCGTCGGTCAGATCATTCGATCGGGTAAGCGGTGTCGTGCACGGCGGCGAGGATCTCGTCCACCGGGCGGAAGCTCAGCCCGGCCAGGGCCCGGTGGGCCCAGCGCACGACACCGCCCGCGTCGACGACGACGATGCTCCGCCGCGGGAACCCCATCGGTCCGAGCGTGCCGTACGTGCCGGCCACCAGCTTGGCCGTGTCGGCCAGGAGGGGGAACCGGAACCCGTGCCGGGCGCTGAAACGCTCGTGGCTGGCCACGTCCTGTGGCGAGATGGCCAGCACCTGCACGTCGAGCGCGTCGAACGAGGCCAGATCGTCGCTGTAGGTCGTCAGCTGTCGGGTGCACACGGGCGTGTCGTCGCCCGGGTAGAAGACGAGGACGACGGGACGGCCGAGGTAGTCCGACAGCGTGTAGTCACGACCACCCGTGCCGGGCAGCGTGAAGTCGGGAGCCGGCTGACCGCGCAGCGGAATGCTCACGCGTCGATCTTCTCCAGCACCGCGTCCGGGATGTCGAAGTTGGCGTAGACGTCCTGCACGTCGTCGTTGTCCTCGAGCGCGTCCATGACGCGCAGCACCTTGCGGGCGTCCTCCACCGACGACACCTCGATCAGGGTCGACGAGAGCATCGTCGAGTCGGCCGACAGAACCCCGATGCCGGCGGCCTCCAGGGCCGTGCGCACATCCTCGACCGCCGACGGTTCGCACGTGACCTTCCAGTCGTCGCCGTCGCGCACGACGTCGCCGGCGCCCGCCTCGAGCGCCGCCAGCATGACGTCGTCCTCGCCCAGCTTGCCGTCGACGTGCAGCAGACCGACGCGGCCGAACTGCCACGACACGGCGCCCGGCTCGGCCATCGAACCGCCGGTCTTCGAGAAGATCGACCGGATCTCGGAGCCCGTGCGGTTCCGGTTGTCGGTGAGCACGTCGACCATGATGGCCACTCCACCCGGGGCGTAGCCCTCGTAGGTGATCGACTCGTAGTTCACGCCCTCGAGCTCACCGGTGCCTCGCTTGATGGCGCGCTCGATCGTGTCGATCGGCACCGAGGCCGCCCGGGCCTTGGCGAACATGGTGCGCAGCGTGGCGTTGCCGTTGATGTCGCCGCCGCCGGCGCGCGCCGACACCTCGACCTGACGGATGAGCTTGGCGAAGAGCTTGCCGCGGGCTTTGTCCTGCGCGCCCTTCTTGTGCTTGATCGTCGCCCATTTGGAGTGGCCGGACATGAGTGCTTCAGACCTCCTGGAGGAAACGTGCGTGGAGCCTAGGGTCGTGCGACAGCTCGGGGTGGAACGACGCCACGATCACCGGTCCCTGACCCACCAGCACGGGGACGCCGTCGTGCGTGGCGAGCACCGTAGCGGCGGGGCCGACCTCGGTCACGAGGGGCGCCCGGATGAAGATGGCGTGGAACGGTCCGTCGTCGATGCCGTCGACGGTCAGGTCGGCCTCGAACGAGTCGACCTGGCGGCCGTAGCCGTTGCGGCGCACCGTCACGTCGACGAGGTCGAAGCCCCGCTGATCGGGCAGGCCGTCGGTGACCCGGCGGGCCAGCAGGATCATGCCGGCGCACGTACCGAACGTCGGGAGGCCGCCGGCGAGCAGGTCGCCGACCGGGCCGCGCAGGCCCGACGTGTCGAGCAGCTTGGACATGGTGGTCGACTCGCCGCCGGGCAGGACGAGCGCGTCGATGCCGGCCAGCCCGCCCGGGGTGCGGACCTCGACCGGGTCCGCGCCGAGCTCAGCGAGCGCGCGTACGTGGGCGGCGAACGCGCCCTGGAGCGCCAGGACCCCGACGCGCGGACCCACCTGGGGGCCTCCCGCCCGACGGCACCCCGGTCACCAGCCGCGGTCGGCCAGGCGGACCTGCAGGTCGTCCATGCCGATGCCGGTCATGGGCGCACCGAGACCGCGGCTGACCTTGCCCAGGATGTGCGGGTCGCGGAAGTGCGTGGTGGCCTCGACGATGGCCTTGGCGCGGGGCGCCGGGTCGGCCGACTTGAAGATGCCCGAGCCGACGAACACGGCCTCGGCGCCGAGCTGCATGGCGAGCGCGGCGTCGGCCGGGGTGGCGATGCCGCCGGCACAGAACAGCGGCACCTGGAGACTGCCGGTCTCGGCGATCTCCTGCACGAGAGGGAGCGGGGCCTGCAGCTTCTTGGCCCACTCGAACAGCTCGGCCGAGTCGGCCTGGGTGATCTTGCGGATGTCACCCAGGATCGAGCGGAGGTGGCGGACCGCTTCGACGATGTTGCCGGTGCCGGCTTCACCCTTGGACCGGATCATGCAGGCACCCTCGGAGATGCGGCGAAGCGCCTCGCCCAGGTTGGTGGCCCCGCACACGAACGGCACGGTGAACTTCCACTTGTCGATGTGGTGCGTCTCGTCGGCCGGGGTGAGCACCTCGGACTCGTCGACGTAGTCCACGCCGAGCGCCTCGAGGATCTGCGCCTCGACGAAGTGGCCGATGCGGGCCTTGGCCATGACCGGGATGGTGACCGTGGCCTTGATGCCCTCGATCATCTCCGGGTCGCTCATGCGGGCCACGCCCCCGTCACGTCGGATGTCGGCCGGGACCCGCTCGAGCGCCATGACCGCCACGGCACCGGCGTCCTCGGCGATGCGGGCGTGCTCGGGGGTGACCACGTCCATGATCACGCCGCCCTTGAGCATCTCGGCGAGGCCCCGCTTCACGGCGGTCGTGCCGGTGAAGCGGGCGGACTGTGGCGACGTGGGGCGGTCTTCGGCCATGACGGGAGTCTACGAGGGCGTGTCGCGGTCTGTCGGGTCCGATTGCGGCGCCGGTCGTCACTCCCCCCGGCGCCGCGGCGACGAGGCGTCAGGCCGGGACGAGCTCGCCGCTGTCGGGCTCGGCCAGTTCGACCCACGTGCGGCCGGGGGTGAGCTTGATGGCGGCCCCGTTGGCGTCCTTGAACGTGAAGGGATCCGTTTCCTTCGCCCGCTCCCACGTGCCCCCGCTGGCGACGCCGTTCGAGAGGACCCAGACGTCGCCCTTGCCCACGGTGACGGCCTCGGGCGAGCGGGGGTCGTCGAACGCCGACTTGTAGCTCACGAACATCATCACCACGTTCGTGGCCAGCACCTGCACGCCGGCCGCGTCGACGTGCGGCGTACCGGCCTGGGTGCGCAGGAACCCGTTCTTGGCGGCGTCCCACGCCCATTCGACGACGTAGCCGTTCTTCGACCACGCCGCCGACGAGATCTTCTGGCCGGTCGGGACGGGGTCGCCGGCCGTCCGGTAGGTGAGGATCGGCGCCGGGGCACCCTGGCCGGCGGGTGCCTCGGGCCAGGCCGTCGGGGTCGACACGAAGAACTCGGTGTAGTCCGGGAGCAGGCGCCCCCGGGTGTACAGGTTCGAGTGCTGCGAGTAGCCCAGGTCGGTCGCATCGGCCCGCCGAACGACGGGCGCCAGGTTCTCGTTGGCGCCCGACCACATGAACAGCGGCTTGGACAGGGCGGCCAGGATGGGGAGGTCGCTGGCCCGGGCCGATCGGATGGAACCCACCTTCTCGGCGTCGGTCGACTGGAAGACCGACAGGAGCCGGGTGACGGAGGTGCCGATCTTCTCCTCGAAGATCACGTCGGCCTGGTTGATCCCGAACTGGGGGCGGGCGCTGGCCACGTTGTTGATCTTGATGACCAGCGCGGGCCGGTTGAGCCGGGCCGCGTCGTCGACCGGCAGACCTGTGAGCGGGAAGGTCGGCGCAGCAGCCACGGTCGTCGTGGTGGCGGCCACCGTGGTCGTGGTGGCTGCGGAGGTGGTGCTGGTGGTGGCGGCCGAGGTGGACGACGAGCTCGTGCTCGTGGCCTCCACCGTGGTGGTGGCCTTCGTGGCCCCGCCACCACCACCGCAGGCCGCCAGCACGGCGACCCCGGCGAGCGCGACGCACAGGGCGCGACGGAACGAACGGCGGTACAGCATGATCCTCCTAGAGCTCCCGGAGAGCGGCGATCCGCTCGGACAGGGGCGGATGCGTGTCGAACAGCTTGTTGAGCCAGGTCAGCCGACCCTCACCGTCGCGGCGGGGCGTCGGCTGCTCGATCCACAGGTGGGCCGTGGCCCGGCTGGCCGAGTGGGTGACGGTGCTGTCGGCCTCGAGCTTCTCGAGGGCCGAGATCAGCCCGGGCGGGTAGCGCGTCATGTGGCAGGCGGAGAAGTCGGCCAGCTGCTCGCGTCGTCGGCTCACCGCGGCCTGCATGACCTTGGCCAGGAGCGGGGCGACGATGAGCATGGCGAACCCGAGCAGCGCCAGCGGGTTGCCGCCGTCGCGTCGGTCGCCGTCGCGGCGCGTGCGACCGCCGTTCCACCACATGGTGCGGATGACGACGTCGGACAGCACCGCAACGGCGCCGACCATCGTGACGGCCAGTGTGGAGACGAGGATGTCGTAGTTCTTCACGTGCGACAGCTCGTGGGCGATGACGCCCTCGAGCTCGACACGGTTCATCAGGTGGAGGAGCCCGGTGGTGACCGCGATCGAGGCGTGCTTGGGGTCGCGACCCGTGGCGAACGCGTTCGGCGCCGGGTCGTCGATGATGTACACCTTGGGCTCGGGCAGGCCCGACGCGATGCACAGCCCCTCGACCAGGTTGTAGAGCCGGCGGAACTCCTTGGGGTCGGCCGGACGGGCGCGCGACACGCGCAACGCCACGGCATCGCTCTTCCAGTACGACAGGAACGCCACGCCCCCGGCGAGGACGACGGCGATCACCACGCCGGGGATGCCGTAGCCGACGACCCAGTTCACGGCGACGCCCACCGCGCTCAGCAGGAGCACGAAGCCGGCGATGAGCGCGATCGAACGACGCTTGTTGGACGCGATCTGCTCGTACATCTAGACCAGCGTCCGGTTCAGAACTGGACCTTCGGGGCGACCTTGGACACCTCGTCGACCTGGTAGTACTCGCGGGGCTTGTAGCCCATTCCCCCGGCGAACAGCGAGCCGGGGATCTGCTGGATCTTGGTGTTGTAGGTCGTGACGGCGTCGTTGTACGCCTGACGGGCGTAGCCGACCTTGTCCTCGGTGGCGGTCAGCTCCTCCTGCAGGGCCAGGAAGTTCTGGTTGGCCTTCAGGTCGGGGTACGCATCGGACAGCGCGAACAGCTTCGTGAGCGCACCGGTGAGCTGGGTGTCGGCCGCGCCGGCCGCCGCGGGCGAGGCCGCCGAGATCGAGGCGTTGCGGGCCTGGACGACCGCGTCGAGGGTCTCGCGCTCGTGGGCGGCGTACGCCTTGACGGTCTCGACCAGGTTCGGCACGAGGTCCGAGCGGCGCTTGAGCTGGACGTCGATCTGCGCCCAGGCGTTCTCGACCCGGTTGCGCACGCGCACCAGGCCATTGCGGGTACCGATGACCACGATCACCAGCACCACGACGACGATCAGGATGAGCACGAAAACCATGTCGGGGTGGGTCGACCTTTCTGGGGGCCGGGCGCCCTGGGCGCCTCAGCGGGGGCTAAGCATACGGGAGCCGATCCGCCGGACACCGGCCGCCCATCCCGTCGAGGGACGACGGCCCTCGGCGACGAGACGCTCGTAGATCTCCTCGTACCGCACCGCCAGCGCCGCCATCGAGAACTCGCCCGCCCGCGCCGCACCGGCGTCCACGAGACGTTGGGCCAGCTCCGGCGCCTCGAGGACCTGGCGGATGGCCCCGGCCAGGGCGTCGGGATCCCCCGGCGGCACCAGGAGGGCGTCGACGCCGGGCCTCGCCACCTTGCGGTAGCCGTCGAGGTCGCTGGCCACGATCGGGGTTCGAGCCGCCATCGATTCGAGGAGAATCACCCCAAAGGACTCGCCGTGCAGCGACGGCGCGCAGAACACCGAGGCGCCGCGCCAGCGCGCGATCTTCTCGTCCTCCGAGATGCGACCCAGCCACTCGATGCGCGGGTCGCCGGCGTGGGCCAGCTTCAGCTCGGCGGTCTCGGGGCCGTCGCTGGCCACCCACAGCCGCACGTCGGCCGGCAGGCGGGCCAGCGCCGCCAGAAGGACCGACAGACCCTTGCGGGGCTCGTGGCGGCTGCAGAAGAAGATCGTGGGGCCGTCGGCCTTGGTGGGTTCGCCCCGCTGGTAGCGCGTCACCTCGACCCCGTTGAAGAGCATCGTGTACTCGCCGCCCAGGTACCGGTGCGCCAGTTCGCGGGCGTCCTCCGACACGGCGCAGCGCACGTCGAGACGGGCGGCTGTCGCCGCCGTGGCCGGTCGCATCAGCTTGTACGTCAGCGAATCGCCGGCTGCGTGGAACGTGCCGACCATCGGCGCGGGTCGGTAGAACACGGTGGTGAGCGTCGGCCCGGGGGCCAGCGGCTCGTGCGCATGGATGACGTCGAAGTCCTCGTCCCGCAGCGCGCGGATGGTACGCAGCGCGCAGGCGGGGTCGGGAGCGAGCGGCGCGATCGAACCGTTCACGGCGGTGGGCACCGAGTTCCCGAGCGGGGTCACGAACGGCTCGGGAGGGGGGCCGTCGCACGGGCCCAGCACGCGGGCTTCGTGGCCCCGAAGGCGCAGCTCACGGGCCAGCCCGAGCACCTGCGATTGCACGCCGCCCGGGAGCGTGAGGCTGTACGGGCACACCAGCCCGATGCGCATCGCCACACCGTAGCGGGCTCCACCCGAGGGCCGAGCGACGTGGATGCGACGCCCGGCCAGGCGGTCGTTGCCGGTGTGACGGGCGTCGCCCGCTACGTTGCCCTCCATGACCTCCGCCACGCTGCCCGCCGTCTCGCTCGTCGCGTCGCCCACCAAGCGCAACGCCATCCTCGAGCTCGCCTCCGAACTCGACCGGCGGGGATTCGCCGGCCTGGCGTGCCCGAGCATCGGCGGGGCGGCCAGCCTGTGCGTGTCGCTGGCCCACGTCACGAACGACCTCCGGTTCTGGACCTCGATCCAGCCCATCTACCTGTCGCATCCGAGCGAGGCCGCCGGCACCGCCGCCCACATCCACGAGGTGTCGGGCGGCCGGTTCTCGCTCGGCCTCGGGGTGAGCCACGGCCCGGTCCACGACGCCTCGGCGTGGGCGTCGGCAAGCCCCTGGCCGACACACGCGCCTACGTGGCCGGCATCCGCGCCGCCGAGCGCGGCG
>JANPGL010000826.1:0-1918 GCA_031423915.1 Actinomycetes bacterium
CTTCCTGGTGCTCCTCGTGCTCGGGGTGCCCAGCGCGGCGATCCTGGCCTTGTGGGTGGCGTTTGCCGACCTCATCCCGCTGGTGGGTGCCACCATCGGTGCGGTCGTGGCAGTGGGGGCCGCCTTCCTGACCTCCTCGACGGCCGGCATCGTGGCCATCGTGTTCTTCGTGATCTACCAGCAGTTCGAGAACAACGTCCTGCAAGTGGTGGTGATGACCCGCACGGTGCGCGTGAACGCACTCGTCGTGCTGCTCAGCGTGCTGCTGGGCGTGGAGCTGTTCGGCTTCGTAGGAGCGCTTCTCGCCGTCCCGCTGGCGGGCGCCGGCGCGGTGGTGGCCAAGGAGCTGTGGCGCCACCGGACCGCACCGGACGGGCTGTTCGTGATCAGCAGCGCTGACGACCGCGAACCACTCGACTGAGGCGGAGGCTCAGCCCGCCGCGTCGGCGTGGACCACGAGCACCGGGCAGGCGGCGTGCTTCACGACGTAGTCCGAGACCGACGGGTCGACGAGGCGCGCCAGCCACCCGCGCCGGCTGCGACCGACGACGACGACGTCGGCACCGATCGCCTCGGCCTCCTCGCAGATGGCGGAGCCTGCGCTGCCGACCGCGGTGGCCACGTCGGCGTGCTCACCGGCCGCAGCCAGTTCGCGCTGCGCGGCGGCGGTGACGTCATCGGCCGCCGATTCGGCCAGCGTGAGCTCCTCCGCCGACGGCGGGAACACGGCGGCACCGGTGAGCGGCGTGTCAGGGACGACCACGGTGGCCAGTTCGACGGCGCTGAACACGACGAACTCGGCGTGGGGGAAGAGCCGGGCGGCCATGGCGGTGACGGAGTCGTTGTCTGCGTCGACGGCGAGAAGAACCTTCATGCGGGCCGGATACCCGGGCGGCCGATCTCCGAAACGGCCCCGATCACCCGGGTGGGCGTTGAGCCGGATGAACGGGTGACGCGCCGCGCCCGGGTTTGGGCCAGGCGACACGGGGAAGCGCCCCGGCTCATGAGCGACACCAACGAGTCAACCGAACCCATCGAGATCGTCAGCAGTGCCACGGAGCGTTTCGGCGAGCCCGGCGCCGATCGGGCACCCACCCCCGAGGAGGAGCAGGCCGCCGAGCGTGCCCGCCGCGACGTCGACGTCGACGCCGTGGCGGAGCACTACGAGGAGATGACCCAGCTCGGCAAGAACGTCAAGGGCGAAGGCGCCATCGACGGCTCGAACTGACCTCGACGCGCGGGCTCCCGGGCTGCCGGGAGCCCGGGCGTGTCATGTGGACGAGGACGCCTCGTTGTCGGCCAGCCACTCGCGCATCTGTTCGAACGCCCGTCGCAGGAGGCGCGACACGTGCATCTGCGAGACTCCGACCGCGGCGGCGATCTCGGTCTGCGACCGCTGCTCGTAGAACCGGAGGCGAACGATCTCGCGCTCGCGTTCGGGGAGGCGCTGGAGCAGATCCTCCACCACTCGACGGTCGACGGCCCGTTCGTAGCCCACCTCGTCCACCGACAGTGCGGTCGAGCGGTCGACCGCCGAGGCGCCGTCCTCACCGTCGGACGACGCTTCGAGCCCGCCGACGCGATAGGCGGCCGATGCGGCAAGGCCGCGCAGCACGTCGTCGCGCGGGATGCCGAGGTGCGCCGCCAGGTCGTCCACGCCGGGCGAGCGCCCCTCGCGCTGCTGCAGCTCCTCTGCGGCCCGGCGCACGAGGAGGTGCAGCTCCTTGGCGGCGCGCGGCACCCGCACGGTCCACGTCTTGTCGCGGAAGTGCCGCTTCAGTTCTCCCTCGATGGTGGTGCCGGCGAAGGCCGCGAACCCGACGCCGAACTCGGGGTCGAAACGGTCGACCGCCTTGACCAGCCCGAGCATGGCCACCTGACGCAGGTCGTCCTCCGTGCCGCCGGACCGTCCGTACCG
>JANPGL010000827.1:0-3982 GCA_031423915.1 Actinomycetes bacterium
TGTCCGGACGACGCGGCCAGCCCCGCCTCCAAGACACCCCAGAGCCGACCATGTGACGCGTCCTCCCGAAACCTCCGGCGGACGGGCGACTGGGGCCCAATCGCCCGCCGCCCCACCCGATCGCGTTGTGCTCGCAATCCCAAGCGCAGCAACCTCACCGCAGATCGCCAACACAGGTTCGGGCGGCGCTGCCCCCTCGGAACGCTCTCGAGTGTTGGAACACCACGGTGAAACCGAGGAATGGAGACCGGCTGGTGAGGAAGGGCAACCACCGAGCGTCCGCAAAACCCAGTGAGGTTCAGTCAGCGTCGGAGCCGCCGGGTCGTGTGGCGTTGCGCACTCCCGATCGGTAGGGATTCGCAAGTGTGAAAGGAATCGCGCGGTCCACGTCGGCTACCTCCCCTGCGGCGTCGTCTGCGCTCCAGCCTGCCGCCGCGACGCGCCCTCGAGCCGGGCGGTGTCAGGCCCCCACGCTCACGGCGCGCGTCCGATCAGAGCCCACACACCTCGCTCACCACTCGCACGTCAGCAGCCACTCGGGATCCGGCGAACCCTGGCGTGGCTGTCGCTCGGGATCACGCTGGCCGAGGGCAATCTCCTGCCGCGCCGATTCTTGACCACCCGATCATCAGACGCGCCGTGCAGCTCGCGGTTAGCCATCGTCGCCGGGACCCGAGCCTTCGCTCGCAGCGTCCGGTGGTCGTCGAGCCAGGTACCGTGCGGTTCGTGTTCGTGTCTGACCTTGCTCACTTCCTGGATCTTCCCGACACGGTCCCGGGCCCGGCGCGCAAGATGGCCGAGCAGTTGACCTCGATCGTGCGAGCAGCGACTGTCCGCGCGGGCGGTGTCGAGTGGGTGAGCGCGTTGGGGTGTGGACGGCGGCCGAGCCGTCAGCCTTGTGGCGGGCATCTTGTGGTCCGACGGTCCGATGTTCCGGCGGAGATCTGGTGGGCGTGTAGCGATTGTGGTGATGACGGCGTAATCCGTGGTTGGGAACGATCCCCGTTCGATCTCCGCGGGGTCGAGCGGGTCGATGTCGACCGTCGGGTTGACGTTGTCGTTCCCGTCGAGGATGCGGCGTTGTTGCGGTCGGTGATGCTTGCTGACGCGGTGACCGAGGCGCTCGTGTACGGGGCGGCTTGGTCACCGGCTGGGGCGTTTCTGACCGGCACGCTCGACGAGTTCGATGAGCTGGTCGACGCGGTGGCGGCGGAGGCCAACTATGAACCGGTCCGCCGTCGCGTTCGCCGCCTCGACGCGGTCTTCGATAGGCTGCAAGCCGCCATCGACGAGCACCGCCCATCGTAGGTTGTGACGATGTTGGAGCTCACGCAGCGCGTTTGGGTACGTGTCGACGTCTTCGGTAACGGCGCCGAGATCGCGGTGAACCCGGTCCGGTGCGGAGAGCGTCGACGAAGCCGATTAGGCACTGCGTTTTCGTCGAGGTCGTCCGGGCAACTGCGTATGGTCCGTCGCCGTCCGGGAGGAGGCGCAGGGTCTTGCTGGATGACAAGCTCGCACGGCCGCCGGCGTCAGCCAATGAGGGGCCCGCGCGCGCTGGGTTCACCGCCCACTTGCGTTCGGGCAACTCGCAGTGGCGTCTACTTCGACGGTCGCTGAGCTGCGTTGAAGGCTTCAACGAGGTCGGGGCGTAGTCGGCCCTTCAGGCCGACGGCGAAGCCGTTGGCCTGTCCCCAGGCTCGGATCTCCGCGGTGTTGGCCTCCGCCTTGCGGGCCCGGCGGCGTGGCGCGCTCTGGGCGGCTGCCTTCTTCGCGATCGCCTTCTTCGTTGACGACCGCTTCACCGCAGGCTTGCTGGCTGCAACCGCCTTGGCCTTGCCGTTCTTTACCGCGGACCGCTGGGCAGGTTGACCGGTGCGACGTGCGCCGGTGGTGCGGGCCACGGCGATGAACGGCTTCGCTGCGGTGTTGAGGGCTTTGCTGTGCCGTTCGCACAGGTCGATCTCGTGTGTCGCGTCGGCGAGGGTCAAGGTGGCTGTGTTCACCGCCTCTTGGCCGCACACGTCACAGGTCAGGATGGTCTTCGAAGCCACGTGGGCCCTCACTCTTCGTATTCGTATTGCGCCGAATGGGCCAGCGGCACGAGTCGGTTTATCACAGGGCGGCGTCCGAGAGCCGGTCGCGCGCCAGGCGGAGGGAGGATCACCGTGCCCACGCTCGCTCAAACAGATCCGGCCTACGGGGGTGAGCATTCGACCGAATTGGTGCGTACCTGCGGCCGAGATCTCCGAGTGCAATGCAGCCGTGACCGTCGCCGGTGCGGCGCGGTCGCCGTACTGGCGCGTTGTATGTCGGGTAGGAGATTATCGGCGAGTTGCTGTCGGCCGCGTGTTCGTTGGTCAGGGCGATGGGGCCGGCGACCGGCGTCGAGTTGAGCGTTCGAGCGCCTGGGGGTCGGCGCTGAGTGCGGTGCGTTGGATAGGGCGGCGGAGCCCGTGTTCGATCGCGGTGTCGAGGTTCGGGGTGATCGTCGGTAGGTGCGGTTCGATTTGTGTGTCGGGGGTGGTGTCGGTGGCGTAGACGTGGTTCGTGTGGCGTCCTCGGGTGATGTCGACGTAGAGCTCGGCGCGGTTGGTGGCGGTGGTGATGATGCTTGTGGAGGCGGGTTGGGTGGCGCCTTGGACGGCGTAGCTGGTGACGGCGTAGGCGAGATCGAGCCCTCCTCGGGTCCGGTCAAGGTACGAACGTGGTATCTCGATGTCACCGTGCTCGGTGGCGATCGTGACGCTGAGTTCCGGGCCATGACCGTTGACGCGGGCGATCGTTCCGCGGGTGCCGTTGCGGAGCCAGTGTCCCGGCTCACCGGTGGGGTGGAGGCGTCGGTTGCCGCAACGAGCGATGACCTCATCACCAACGCAGAGCCGTCTGCCGTCGCCGAGCACGACCGCACCGTTCGGCGAGATCGTGCCGGCGGTCTCGAGGAGTTGTTGCGCGAGGCGGTTGAGGAGCTGGCGGACGTTGTTTCGTTGGTGGACCATCGGGTGTGCCCGGCCGTTCTGGCGGGCGTGCCACCAGCGTTCAAGCACCGCGGCGTAGGTGGCGGCCTCGCTGGGTTCGATCGTGAGCTGGTCGGTGGCGTGCAGATGGTCGAGGGCTTCGGCGATCCGTCCGCTACGCACGAGCTCGGCCGAGGTGCGCTCGGTCGGGTTTCGGAGCCGAAACACGCGGGTGAGTTGCGGAACGCGTGTCGTGTCGTGATTGAGCACGGCCCGGAAGCTGCCCCCGGCCGGGACGGCGGAGTGTTGCGCGGGGTCACCGATCAGCCGCACGGCCGCGCCGACGTAGGCGGCGTGGGTGAGGAGTTCGTGGAGGTCGCGGTCACCGATGGTCGAGGCTTCATCGACGATCACAACGGTGCGGGAATCGAGGGGACGTTCACCTCGACGAGCCCGGGCGAGCAGCAGAGCGACGGTGTCGGCGTCGATCTGGGCGTCGTGGGCGAGGAGTCGGGCGGCTTCGCCTTTCACGGCGGTACCGACGACGCGGAGCCCGGCCTGTTGGTAGGCGGCGACGACGGCGCGCATGGTGGTGGTCTTGCCGGTACCGGCGCGGCCGACGGCGGTGCCGATGGCGTCACCCGAGGTGCACCAAGCGACCACGAGCTGGCGCTGCTCATCGGTGAGGTCCGGGAATCCGGCCAGGATCTCGTCCAGGAAAGCTGGGGGGACGACGGCGTGGCCGGTGGCGCGTCCGGTGTCGTAGCGGCTGATGATGTCGGCTTGTCGTTCGAGGATGTCGACGGTGGCGTACACGGGGTCGTCGATCCCGGCGATGGTGCGGCCCGTACGCGCAGAAGGGGTGAGGCGCACGGCGTGGTCACCCTCGAGGAACTCGTCGGCGAGTCGTTCGACCTCGCCTGGGGGGAGGACCACCTTGCGGCGGGAGGCTGTTCCGACCGGGGTGGACCAGTCGGTGATGGCTCGCAACACCGTGCTGCGAGTGAAGATGGAGTCCTCCGCGG
>JANPGL010000828.1:0-2241 GCA_031423915.1 Actinomycetes bacterium
GCATCGACACCGGCGCCGAGGCCGGGTGGAGCGTGCTGGTCCGCGGTGCGCTCCACCACGTTCCGAAGGACGAGCTGGGCGATCTGCTGCCGTTCGCCGATCCGCGCCCGTGGGCGGCCGGACGCGACGACTGGCTGGTGATCGTGCCGATCACCGTGTCGGGTCGGCGCATCGTGGCCGGCGACAGCGGATGGGGCTTCCACCCGTCGGGCTACGCCTGAGCCGGCCGCCATGACCACCGGCTCGCCCGTCGTCACGTTCCTGGGCGGCGCGCGCTCGGTGACCGGGAGCCGATTCCTGTTCGACCATCGCGGCGGGCGCGTGCTGGTCGACTGCGGCCTCTTCCAGGGCCTCAAGCGTGAGCGGGCCCGCAACTGGGCGCCTTTCGGCATCGATCCCGCGTCGCTCGACGCAGTCGTGCTCACGCACGCTCACGTCGACCACTGCGGATTCCTGCCGGCGCTCGTGCGCGACGGGTTCCGCGGTCCGGTGCTGTGCACCCCGGGGACGGCCGACCTGGCGGCGGTGGTGCTCCCGGACGCCGGTCGGCTGCAGGAGGAGGAGGCCGCGTTCGCCAACCGCATGGGCTACTCGAAGCACGCACCGGCGGAACCGCTGTTCACCGAGGACGACGCTCACCGGTCGCTGAAGCTGCTCCGCCCCGTGGCATTCCACACGGTCGAGGCGTTGCCGGGGCTCACGGTGACGTTCCGGCGCGCCGGGCACATCCTCGGCTCGGCCGGCGTGGTGCTCGACGTCGACCGCGGGCCGCGCGTCGTGGTGAGCGGCGACCTTGGGCGTCCCTCACACCCGCTGCTGCGCCCTCCCGACACGCTCGCCGACGTCGATGCCGACTGGCTGCTCGTCGAGTCGACGTACGGTGACCGCACCCACGACGATGGCGACGTGGCCGGTCGGCTCGCCGCCGTGGTGCGGGCCACGGCGGCGCGCGGGGGCACGGTGGTGATCCCGGCGTTCGCGGTCGACCGCACCGAGGTCGTGTTGTTCCACCTGCGGCGCCTCATGGCGGAGAGCGCCATCCCGCCGCTGCCCGTGTACGTCGACAGCCCCATGGCGCTCGACGCGTTGGCCGCCTATCGGAGAGCGCTGCGGGCGCGCTCGGTCGACCTGCGCGTCGAGGTGCTCGACGGAGGCGACCCCTTCGACACGGGCACGACGATCGAGGTGCGCGACCCGGAGGGCTCCAAGCAGATCGACCGTCTCGTCGTCCCGAGCATCGTGGTGTCGGCTTCGGGCATGGCCACCGGCGGGCGGGTCCTCCACCACCTCGCCCGGTTCCTACCCGACGGTCGCAGCACGGTGGTGCTCGTCGGCTACCAGGCGGAGGGGACCCGCGGTCGGCTCCTCGCCGACGGCGTGCGGCAGCTGAAGCTCCTCGGGCAGTACGTGCCAGTTCGGGCCGAGGTGGCGGTCCTGCCCGAGCTGAGCGTGCACGCCGACCGCGGGGAACTGCTCGGTTGGCTGCGCACGCATGACGCCACCCCCGACGGGGTGTTCGTCGTGCACGGCGAACTCGATGCGGCCCGGACGCTCCGGGGCGACATCGACCGAGGGCTCGGTTGGCCGGCGATCGTGCCGCACCCCGGCGAGCGCGTCCGGCTCGATCCCATCCGCCGCCGCCCAAACCTCTGACCGGCGGGTGACCTGGGGTTTCAGGGCCAGAAGTCCCTAACACATGTTCCTTCCTTATCATACACTTGAGATAGCGAGCGACGAGGAAAGAAGGCCACCATGAGGGGCCATCGCACCATGAAGTGGATCACCCTGCTGGCGGGGAGCGCACTGGCGCTGCTGCTGCAAGGACCGGCGAGCGCCTGCCAGGTGCCCGCCAGCGCCGAGGTGGCGTGTGCCGCCGACCTGCACCACTGGGAGGCGACGGTGACGCTCACGAACGAATCACCCGTCGACTACACGCTGCGGGCCGCCGCGCTCGACACCACGCTGTGGAGCACCGAGGCGGCGCTCACCGGGTTCAACGCCGGCGCCGTGGTCCTGCCCGGCGGCACGCTGATCGGCCGGGCCACCGGCCTCCCGCTGTCCACCGCCGGCGCCACGATCACCTACACCGGCCTCTATGGCGACGGTCGGGTCGAGACCAACACCTTCACCCTGGGCCGTCCGGTCGCCTCCTGCGACGACACCACGACGACCACCACGGTCGCTCCGACCACCACGGTCGCTCCGACCAGCACGGTCGCCCCGACCAGCACGGTCGCCCCG
>JANPGL010000829.1:0-1783 GCA_031423915.1 Actinomycetes bacterium
GTCGGGCACCGTGGCCCCGACCGGGCGCGGCGCCGACGGAGCGCCGCCCGCGAGGCGGGCGAAGTACGGCGGCGGCCCGCCGGCCGTGTACCGCCGCAGGAGCGTCGGCCAGTCCACCGGCGAGACGGCGACGAACGGGTCGGGCTGGGCGAGCAGCCGGTCGAGTGCGGCCAGACCCGTGGCGGGGCTGATGACGCCCACCCCGAGCGCACCGGCGCGCTCGTCGACCCCGCGCACCGCAGCAGCGCCGACCTCGCCCCACACGCCCCAGGCGATGCTGAGACCCGGCCGACCGGTGGCGGCGCGACGGGCGGCGAGCGCGTCGAGGTAGGCGTTCGCGGCGGCGTGGTTGGCCTGGCCCGGTGAGCCGAACACCGACGCCACCGACGAGTACAGGACGAAGTGGTCCAGGTCGAGGTCCCGGGTGAGCTCGTCGAGGTGGTGGGCGCCCGCCACCTTCGGCGCCAGCACCGGGACGAAGCGGTCCCACCGCTGGCGGCCGATCGCACCGTCGTCGAGCACGCCGGCCGAGTGGAACACGCCGCGCAGGGGTTGCATCGTCCCGGCGATGATCGCCAGTGCGGCGGCCACGTCGCCGCGGACGCTCACGTCGCCTCGCAGGACCTCGACGGCGACCCCGTCGGCGCGCAACGCGTCGATGCGGGTCTGGGCGTCGGCGTCGGGCGCTCGACGGCCGAGGAGCGCGAGGTGCCGCGCGCCACGGTCCGCCAGGTGGCGGGCCGTCAGGAGCCCGAGCCCACCGAGCCCGCCCGTCACCAGGTAGGTGGCGTCGGGACGTATCGGCCGGGTGACGTCGGGCGGCGAGGCGGTCCGGGTGACGACCACCTTGCCGACGTGGCGGGCGGCGGCCAGGTACCGGAACGCACCGACCACGTCGTCGTCGCCGAACACGGTCACAGGCATCGGCGCCAGCAGCCCGTCGTGCGCCGCGGCGACCACGTCGGCCAGTACCCGGCGGATCCTCGCCGGCTCGCGCTGCGCCGTGTCGCCCCAGTCGATCACGTGGTACGAGCGGCCGCCCCCGAGCGCCGCCCGCGCCGCCGCGTCGAGGTGGTCGCGCTTGCCGATCTCGAGGAAGCGCCCGCCGGAGCGCAGCACCGCCAGGCTCCGGCCCACGAACTCGCCGGCGAGCGAGTTGAGCACGACGTCGACGCCTTCACCCCCGGTGGCGAGCAGCAGCTCGTCGGCGAACGAGAGGGAGCGCGAGTCGTAGACGTGCGCGACCCCGAGCGGGCGCAGCAGCGCCCGCTTGGCGTCGGTGCCCGCCGTGGCGTGCACCTCCGCGCCGAGCCGATGAGCGAGCGCCACCGCGGCCATGCCGACGCCGCCCGCGCCGGCGTGGACGAGCACGCGCTCACCAGCGCGCAGCCCGCCGACGTCGCGGAGCGCGAACAGCGCCGTGACGTTGGCGACGAGGAGGGCGGCGGCGTCGGCGAAGCCCATGTCGGGCGGCTTGGGCACCACGAGGTCGGCGCCACAGGTGACGTAGATGCGGAAGCTGTCGGGCGCCACGGCGATCACCGCGTCACCGACGGCCACGTGGTCGACGCCCTCGCCGATGGCCACCACGACACCGGCGCACTCACCGCCGAGCGGGATCCCTTCGACGGGGTAGAGGCCCAGCACGTTGAGCACGTCGCGGAAGTTCAGGCCCGTGGCGCGGACGCGGAGCTCGACCTCACCTGGACCGGGCAGGGGGACTGGCGGGGCCGGCTGCGGACCCTGCTGACCGACTACGCCGACCTGCTGATGGAACATCCCG
>JANPGL010000830.1:0-9585 GCA_031423915.1 Actinomycetes bacterium
GATCCGCGCTCAGGCCGACAGGCCGAGCGACGCACCGACCCCCGCCAGGGCCGACCGCAGGACGTGGTGAACGCGGTCGCGTCCCGTGCCCAGCATCGCGGCGATCTCGGTGCACGAGCTCTCGCCGGGAACGGCCAAGGCCAGCACGTCACGCTGCTCGGGCGTGAGGTCGTCGGCGATGGCGCCCCACACCGGGTCGGCGCTCGGCGCTCGCCGGCCGGCGGCGGTGCTCCCGGCGGCGCGACGCGCCGCATCCAGCACGTCGACCCGCAGCGACCGGGCGACGCGCGGCCGTTCGCCGCAGAGGCCGACGAACGCGGTCGCGACGGCGTCGGCGGCGCGATCGGCCTCACCGGTGATGGCCATGGCCACCCGGAACGCCGCCGCGCCATGCCGCTCGAACGCGACCTCCAGCGCGGCGCGGTCGCCGAGCGACAGCGCCGTGCGGAGCACGACGTCGGCCGGCGTCGGCTCCGACGAGCCGTCGGCGCGCCGCCCGGTCACGGCTTGGATCCCACGAGGACGTTGGCGAAGATCTGCCAGGCGAGCAGGCTCTTGGCCACGAGGCTCAGCCACACGTAGACCTGTTCACCGAACTGGTAGTCCGCCCACCGGCCGACAGCGCGGTACTGCAGCCACTGGTTCACCGCGAAGCAGTTGAACAGCACGAAGATCGACACCAGGATCCCGTACACGAACGTCGGGACGCCGGAGCCGGCACCGACGATGTAGACCACGATGGCGATCCACGGAACGGCCCCGGCGATGCTGCCGAAGACGAACGGCGTCCACGACGCGCCCGGGCCGGGGCGCGACATGGTCTCCATGAGCCAACCGAACAGGATCATGGAGGCGTTCACGCCGAACAAGGCGATGAGCGCGGCCACGTCGGTGATCCCCGTGATGCCGGCGATGATGACGATCATCAGCGACGCCGACAGGCTGTACTCGACCCAGCGGAACCGGTTTCGCTCGTGCGCCAGCTCGTCGAGGTAGCGCGGGTGGCCCCACGGCGAGGCCACCATCAGGTGGAACGCCGCGGACAGCAGCGAGAACACGGCGACCGCGGGGCCGAGGGGGTAGCGGAACAGCTCCGACAGGCGCGACGGCGACAGCGCCTCGCCCGGCTGTCCGGCGGCGAACGTCGCCCCGACGGGCAGCGACACCCCGTTCGACAAGGCCAGCATGGCGATGCCCTGGCCGAGGTGGAGCACTCCGGCGACCAGGTTGAGACGACGGAGGTGCCGCGGTACCGGGCGACCGACGTCGCGGACGGGCTCGACGGTGGTTGTCATCGTTGCTCCTGGCACGGGAGGGGGCCGGCGGCCTCGCGACGACGTTCCCCCTCCGACCCGCACGCAAACCGCGGATCACGACTCGGTGGTGGCGTCCACCTCGTCCGTCCACACCTGGAAGTCGGCCAGCACGTTGGGCCCGAAGGTGGTGGTGATGGCGACGTCCGCTGCGTCGCGGCCCCTCGCCATCAGGACGCGCCCGACCCGCGGCACCAGGTTCCGCGGGTCTACCACCCACCACCGACCGCCCAGGTAGACCTCGGACCAGCCGGCGAAGTCCATGGGCCCGAGGGGCAACGGCACGCCGATGTCGGCCAGGTAGCCGCTGCAGTAGCGGGCCGGGATGTTCATCGCTCGGCAGAGCGCGACGCCGAGGTGGGCGAAGTCGCGGCAGACGCCGCGGCGTTCCTGCATGACCTCCCACGCCGACTTGGTGGGACGCGCCCACTCGTACCCGAACTCGACGTGCTCGTGCACCCATCGGCTGATGGCCTGCACCCGCCCCCACCCGTCCGGCGCCTCACCGAACAGCGCCCAGGCCAACTCCAACAGCCGATCGCTCTCGCAGTAGCGGCTCGGCAGGAGGTACATGAGCGCGTCGGCCGGCAGGTCCTCCACGGCGTGCTGCACGGCACCCTCGGCGGGGACCTCGTCGGCATTGCCGCCGTCACGCACGAACGCATCGCAGCCGATCTGGAACCGGCCGGCGGGGGCGACCAGACGGTCGCACCAATTCCCGAACGAGTCGTGGTAGGCGGTGAGCGGCGTCGGGGGCGTGGTGCGCACGAAATCGGGCGCCACCAGGTCGTCGACCCGGCTGTGGTGCACGTGGAGCAGGGCGATCATCGGAGTCGGCTGGGCCAGCTCGTAGGTCAACGAGCACCCGACCCGCAGCAGCACGGCTCAGCCCGGCCGCGGTGCAGCACGCCGCGGTGGCGTCCACGCTGACGTCACCGCGGCGCGATCGATGGGACGCAACGGTCCGGCCTGGCCGGGCGACACCACACGCCCGCCGAATTCTTCGACGACTTGCATGCGCGTCGCTCCTGTTCGCCCTCTACCGTACCGGTACGGCGCCCTCGCGCGAGCGCGGGGCGCTTTTCACGCTCCGAGCACCCGCTCGTAGAGCGCGGCGTACTCGGCGACCATCCGGCCGACGCCGAAGCGCTCCACGGCGATCGCCCGGATGGCGGACCGATCGAACGCGCCGACCTGCGCGACGGCCGCCACGGCCCCGTCGACGTCACCGACGAGCCGCCCCGTGACGCCGTCGGCGATCAGCTCGCCCATCGATCCCCGGTCGTAGGCCACCACCGGCGTGCCGCACGCCATCGCCTCCACCACGCTGTAGCCGAACGGCTCGTCGAAGCCGATGAGGTGGAGCAGGGCATGGGCGGCACCCAGCACGGCCGCTCGTTCGTCGGCACCGACCGGGCCCACGTAGCGCACCCGCTCGCCGTCGACGTGCGGAAGGACCTCGGCGCGGAAGTAGCCCTCGTCCTGCACGATGCCGGCGATCACGAGCGGTCGACCGGCGCGCCGGGCCACCTCGATGGCGGCCGCCGTTCCCTTGTCGGGGTGGATGCGCCCGAAGAAGAGCAGGTGGTCGCCGTGCGCGGCCGGCACCGTGAACGCGTCGGTGTCGATGCCGTGGTGGATCGTGGCGGCGTAGTGAAGCCGCGGATGCCGGTCGCTCTCGCTGATGGCCACCAGGCTGGTCGAGCGGTCGTAGCGCTCGTACACGGGCACGATGCGTTCCGACGAGAACCCGTGCACGGTGGTGACGACCGGCGTCGCCACGAGCCCGCTGTAGGTGAGCGGGAGGAAGTCGAAGCCGTTGTGGATGATGTCGAACTCGTCGGCCCGCTCGAACACGTCGGCGATGTGGAGGCACTCGGCCACTTTGGGCTCGATCGACGGGTCCTCCGACCAGCCGTGCGGCGACGACGCGCACAGCCGACCCGACGTGATCGAGTCGGCGGTGGCGAACAGCGTCACGTCGTGCCCGAGCGTCACCAGCCCCTCGGCCAGCGACGAGGCGAACAGCTCCCACGGCCCGTAGTGCCGCGGGGGCGTCCGCCAGGCGATGGGCGACAGCACGGCGATGCGCCGCCGGTGCGTCGATGGTGCGCTGGTGACGATGGCGACCCTCCGGTCCGGTGTGCGCCGGGGTCCGGGGCGACGTCTCTGCGTCACGACGGTAGCGCAGCCGAACGAGCCCCGGTCGGCCGACGTTCGGGGCCGGGCGCCACTACCGGGGCCAGACCCGGTAGTGCGCCATCCAGCCGGTGGCGAACTCGACGAGGTCGCGCGCCCGCATCAACCGTGCCTCCGCGGCAGCGACCCGCCCGGTCCGTTGCCGGCCGGTGGCGTGGAACTCGTCGCCGATCCGCCCGAACTCGTCGACGCCGTCGACGAGGGTGGGGTAGGTCACCCACTGGCGCCGACCGTCGACGATCACCGGGGAGCCGTCCGTCGTCGTGGCGGCGTCGGCCGGCGCGGCCCGGTACTCGGCGAGGTGCAGCGACGTGTTGTTGGCATGCGTGACGCCGAGCAAGAGGATGTGACCGTCGAGGTCGCAGAGCCGGGCCTGCGGCGACGACTCGCCCAGGCCGCGCGCCAGCTCGTGCCCGCTCACCAGCGCGTCGGCGTTCGGGCCCACCGCGGCCGCCGACACGGTCGGGTGTGCACTGCGCCGCACGCCCGTCACGTGACGGAAGCACTCGACGACGGCGCCCATGCCGCGCGTGGGCGTGAGGTGCGGGTCGTACGCGGGCATCTCCCGGCGCACCGTGTCCCACCAGGCGGCGGGAATCGGGGGCCTGCTCCACGACGCCGGATCGCTGAGGTCGCCCGAGTGGGTCGGCATCATGATCGTGCCGTCGACCCCCACGACATCGAGCAGGGCCTGCACCACCGCCTGGGCACCACCCGACACGTACCCGAGGCTCGAGAGCGACGAGTGCACCATCACCGTCATACCCGCCGTCAGCCCGAGCGCGCGCAGATCGGCCGCCAGCGACGCGGCGGTCGCCGGTGTCTCGACACGGCCGATCGCCTCCCCTTCGCTCATCGCAGCCTCATCGGATCCACGACACCGAACTCGTTGTCGTCGGGGTCGGCCATGACCACCCGACCGGCCCCGCCCGGGCCGACGTCGACTCGTGTCGCCCCGAGCGCGACGAGACGGGCGACCTCGGCGCTCGGGTCGCCGTCGCCGAGCGGAGCGATGTCGAGGCGGAGCCGGTTCCGCCTCCGAGACGCCCGGTGTTCGAAAGGAAGGTGTTGCCCGGCTCGATGACGCAGAGCTCGTTGCCCTCGGGGTCGGCGAGCACCACGTGACGCTCCTCGGGCCGCTGCCCGATGTCGATGGGCCGCCCACCCCGCTCGAGCAGCGCGGCGACCGTCGCCCGCTGGTCATCGAGCGATGTCGTCGTCAGGTCGAGGTGGATGCGGTTCTGGCCCGTCTTCGTGCCCACCACGGGCAGGAACACGAGGCGGAACCCCGTGCCGTCCGTCGGGACGAGACCGACCTCCTCGCTGCTGCGCGCGTCGACGTCCCAGCGCAACGCCTCGGCCCAGAAGCGCGCCAGGCGGGCCGGGTCGTTGGCGTCGACGCAGAGGGCGACGAGACGCGACGTCATCGCCTGCGCCGTCCGATCACGTCCGCCGAGGAGTCGCCGAGCAGGTAGCGCGCACCGGTGCCGAGCGCGGCGGCACCGTCGTCGGGGTTGTAGAGCCGGCACGCCCGGAACGACAGGCAGCCGCAACCGATGCACGAGCTCAGGTCGTCGCGCAGCTGTTCGAGCAGGTGCAGCTGCTCGTCGAGTCGCGCCCGCCACCGCTTCGACAGCCGGGCCCAGTCGGCCACGGTCGGGGTACGGCCCTCGGGGAGCTCGGCCAGCGCCCGGCGGATCTCGTCGAGTGACAGCCCGACGCGCTGGGCGATGCGGATGAAGGCGATGCGGCGCAGCACGTCGCGGTGATAGCGCCGCTGGTTTCCGCTCGTCCGCTCCGACGAGACGAGCCCCTCGGCCTCGTAGAACCGCAGCGCCGACGGCTCGACCCCGGACCGCCGCGCCACCTCGCCGATCGTCAGCAGCTCGCCCGTCACGAGGACCGATGCAACCACGGGTCGCCCCTTGACTTCAAGTGAACTCGAGGTCGTACCGTCGTCGGCATGAGCGCCGACACCGCCCTCCACCCGGCCGATCCCCTGGCCGGGCTCGACCCGGACGACATCGTCGATCAGTGGGACCGACGCGGCCTGGCCGACGTGAGCGATGCTGCGCTGGTCGGGCTCGCCGCCCGCCACCTGGCCATCCCCCGCCGGGATCCCGCCGACTCGTTCGTGCTCCACGCGCCGCTCGAGCTGCTCGCCCGCAGCGAGCTCCTCCGCCACGTGCCGCCGCACATGCGTGAGCGGGCCCGCCAGCGCATCGGGTGGGTGGCGGCCACCTACGACCGGGCGGCGCCGATGGTCGAGCCGACCGTGTCACCCAGCGGCCCGGTGTCGGTCGCCCGGTTGCGCGACGCGCTCACGGCCGGCGACCTCGACGAGGTCGACCGCGTGACCTCGGCGCTGGCCGTCACGACCACCGCGTCCGAGTTGGTGACGGCGCTGGCCGACATGGTGGTCGATCGCCTGGCTGCCGCCGCCCACGGCGCCATCTTCCTGTACCACGTGCCCCGCCTCCTGGCCGCCGATCCCGCGGCGCCACTGCTCGCCCGCGGCCTGCTGCGCGAGATCGCCCGGCACCCCCTCTGGACCGTCGGGTGGATGGACCGGCGCGACGGCGCCACCGTGCCCACGCGCGATCTCGGCGAGCGGCTGCTCGGGCATCCGTACGCCGGCGATCCCGGCTCGAACTTCATCCACCCGACGATGGCGCTCGTCGAGCGGACCGGGCTGACCCACGAGGTGCTCGCCGCCCCGACGCTCGGGCTCCCGGTCAACGAGGCCCGTCGCGAGCTGCTGCGCGTGGCGGCCTGGTCGATGCTGCAGGACGATCCCGAGCACGCGCCGTACGGCTGGTCGCACGCGCTCACCATGCCGCAGGCGACGCTCGGCATCGCCCACGCGTGCACCGACCCGGGCCGCGCCGTGGCCGTGGCGGCCACGTTCACGCTCGGGTTCCGCTCGACGCTCGGCCGCGTGGTGCTCGATCCCGCCTGGGAGCCGACCCCGCGACCCGATCTCGACGCCGCCTCGTTCCTCGCCGCCGGCCCGCACGCTGCGGCCGCCGCGGTCTGGCACGCCTCGCCGGCTGTCGTCGGCGCACTCGTGGAAGGTGTCATCACCTACGCCGCCCTCCACGAGGATGCGCACCTGGCGAAGCACACGCTCGCCTGCCTCGACGCCACCCGCGACGACCCGACCGCAGGACGCCTGTACCTCGCCGCCGCGGCCCACCTCGCCGGCTGGTGGCACGAACGGGACGAGCCGCGCGCCACCTGACCGGAGCACACGCGGCGGCGCCCGCTACACGCCGGCCGTCGCCGCCTCCATGCGCCACGACTCGTTGCCGGCCGGCAGGTTGAACACCCCGGCCACGTTGTCGCGGAAGATGGCCTGGTGCTGCGCCTCGGTGAGGTGCGACGCCTGCTCGTCGATGAGCTGGCGCGACAGCGGCCACGTCGAGTCGGTGTGCGGGAAGTCGCTGGCCCACAGCAGGTGATCGTGGGGGAACAGACCGAGCATGTGGTACGCCGTCATGTCGTCCTGGAACGTGGCCCACACGTTCGAGCGGATGTACTCGCTCGGCGGCTTCGACAAGCCCTTGATGATGCCGTCCTCGTAGTTGATCCGGGCCGCGTGGTCCATGCGGTACATGTAGTGGGGCAGCCAGCCGACGTCGCTCTCGGCGACCACCAGCTTCAGGCGCGGGTGCCGCTCGAACACCCCACCGAGCACCATGGTGCCGACCACGTCCTGCACGGCCCGGATGATGCCCAGGAAGTTGTTGAGCGGGTGCCCGCGCGTCGGCGTGCTCAGCGCGCCGGCCCGCGACGTGAGGATGTGGAAGCACACCGGCAGGTCGAGGTCGGTGGCGCACGCCCACAGCGCGTCGTAGTCGGGGTGGTCGTAGTCCTCGTGCACCGGGTCGCCCGGCATCATCATGCCGACCATGCCCATGTCCTTGGCCGTCTGGAAGTCGGCGATGGCGGCGTCGATGCCGAGCACGGCCGTCTGCGCCATGCCGAACACGCGGTTCGGCGCCTCGGCGCACATGCCGGCCAGCCAGCGGTTGTACGCCCGCATGCAGGCGTCCTTGTACTCGGCGTCGCGGTGCATCGTGAGGCCCATCCCGACCGACGCGTAGATGAGCTCGGCCGCGATGCCGTCGCGGTCCATGTACGGGATGCGGTCCGTGCCCGAGTACCCGGCCGAACGGACGTCGGCCGCGGTGAGCGTCCTGGCCCGGGCCGAACGCTCCTTCGGGCTGAACCCCGCGCCGTCGATGAACCCGAGGGCGATCGGCTTGCGCATCCCGTGGACCACGAACGCCTCGGTGCCGTCGGGCATCCGCTCGATGCGCGGCGCCACGTCGCGGTACTTCGGGTCGATGTGGTCGACGTAGCAGTTGGCCGGCTCGCACACGTGCCCGTCCGCCGAGATGATGCCCGCAGGGATCATGTCGCACCCTCCTGGTCCGGAGGCCCCCACGCCTCCGGGCCCGAGGGTACTCGCAGGGTTGCCTGCCGTGGTACTGATGGAGCGGGGGACGAGCCGAGGGGGACGTCATGGCCTACGACCTGAAGATCACGGGTGGCACGATCGTCGACGGCACGCGGGCGCCGCGCTTCGCCGGCGACGTGGGCATCAAGGACGGCAAGGTGGTGGCCCTCGGGCGCGCCGACGAGGATGCCGACCGCACCATCGACGCCGCCGGGCGGGTCGTGTGCCCCGGCTTCGTCGACATCCACACCCACTACGACGCGCAGATCATGTGGGACAACCTGGTGAGCTGCTCACCGTGGCACGGCGTCACCACGGTGGTGATGGGCAACTGCGGGTTCTCGGTGGCGCCGACGCGACCCGAGCACCGCGACCTGATCATGCGCACCCTCGAGAACGTCGAGGGCATGAGCGTCGACGCGCTCCGCGCCGGCCTCGGCCCCGACTGGGGCTTCGAGACGTTCCCCGAGTACCTCGACGCCGTCGAGCAACGGGGCTGCGCGGTGAACGTCGCGTCGCTCATCGGCCACACGGCGCTGCGCATGTACGTGATGGGCACCGACGCGGTCGAGCGCGACGCCACACCCGACGAGGTGCGCGCCCAGCGCGACATCCTGCGCGAGGCGCTGGCCGCCGGCGCGCTGGGCTTCGCCACGTCGAAGGCCATCACGCACGTCGGTTACGACGGCAAGCCCGTGCCCTCACGCCTGGCCGACCCGGAGGAGATCATCGCCATCGCCGAGGCGCTCGGCGAGGTGCCCAACGCCGTGATGCAGGCCACCATCGGGCGCGGCCTGTCGCACCGCGAGTTCGCCCGCATCGCCGAGCTGACCGGCCGGAACGTCAGCTGGACCGCGCTGCTGTCGGGCCAGCCCAAGCAGGACTACCGCGAGGAGCTGCGCAAAGCGGCGGAGATCCGGGCGCGCGGCCTGGGCGTGTACCCCCAGGTGGCCGTGCAGCCGGTGCAGTTCGAGATGAGCTGGAAGGCGCCGTTCATCTACGAAGCGCTGCGCTGCTTCCAACCCGTCTCCGCCGCCGACCTCGACGGTCGCAAGGCGCTCTACGCGGACCCGGCGTGGCGCGCTTCGTTCAAGGAGAAGGCCGGCAACGGCGCCATCGTCGGCGACCGGTGGGGACGCACGACCGTGTCGTGGTACCCGCACGACACCTCGATCGAGGGGCGCAACGTGCAGCAGCTCGCCGACGAGCTCGGCCAGGACCCGGTCGATCTGATGTTGGATCTGGCGCTCGACGCCGAGCTCGAGATGCGGATCACGCAGGACGTCATCAACTACGACCCCGACGACATCCAGGTGCTGCTGTCCGACCCGAACACGGTGATCGGCCTCTCCGATGCCGGCGCCCACGCCAGCCAGCTGTGCGACGCCAAGTACTCGACCGAGTTCCTCGCCACGTTCGTGCGCGGCCGGCGGGCGTTCAGTCTGGAGGACGGCATCCACATGCTGACGCAGCGCCCCGCCGAGGTGTTCGGCATCACCGACCGCGGCACGCTGGCGGTGGGTCGCCCCGCCGACGTCGTGGTGTTCGACGCCGACGAGGTCGGCCACCTCGGCAAGCGGCGCGTGCACGACCTGCCGGGCGGGGCCGACC
>JANPGL010000831.1:0-2858 GCA_031423915.1 Actinomycetes bacterium
GCAGCGCCTGGCGCGGGCCCGCGACAACGCCGCGGGCATCGAGGCCGGCAACGACGTCGTGCTGTTCGCCGAGGACCTCGTGCGCGGCTACCGGGCCGACGTCCACGACGGCATCGACTGGCGGTCGCTGATGCGCCGCCATGTGAGCTACCGCGACGCCGACACCGGCGAGGAGCAGTTCGCCGCCGACGACGAGGCGTACCTCAAGGGCTCCACCATGACGCAGACGCCGGGTGTGGCCAACCCGCCCGCCTACCTGCACGAGGCGGTGTTCGGGTGGGACGGCTGGTCGCTGGCCGTGCCCCGACCGGGCAGCCACCTCCCCACGGACACGCCTGCCGACGGCGCCCCGCCCGTGACCGATGGCGCCGGCGAGCCGTTCCCCGGCGACCTCCGCCTCCACCCCGACGTGTCGATGGTCAAGGGCACCCTGCCGCGCCTGCGCTACGGCGGCGACTACCGGGTGCGGATGCGCACGGTGGACCTCTCGGGCACGTCGACGACGTTCACCAGGGACGACCACGCCACGACGCCGCACCGGTTCCGGCGGTTCCAGCCCGTCGCCCACCCGGCGGTGGTGCAGCGCCACGCCGTGACCGAGGGCGAGTCGACCCTGCGGCTGGTCGTGCGCTCGGGCGTGGCCGGCGACCCGGCCGACGCATCGGTTACGTTGACGCCCGTCGACCCGGCCACGTACGCCACCTCGGTGAACGCCGGGACGCCCCGGGTGTTCGGCCGGTACCGCGCCGAATCCGAGCGCCACCTGGTGCCGCCCAAGACGAGCCAGCTCGACAGCGAGCTCCTCGGACGCTTCGATGCCGACGCCATCGGCGTGCCCGCCGGCGCCGCCGACTACCGCGCCGCCTACGCCCGGGCCCGCCGC
This sequence comes from Actinomycetes bacterium, assembly GCA_031423915.1. Classification (GTDB taxonomy): domain Bacteria; phylum Actinomycetota; class Acidimicrobiia; order Acidimicrobiales; family Ilumatobacteraceae; genus JANMAT01. The sequence goes on from JANPGL010000831.1 coordinate 884, forward strand.
GAGCAGGGCACGCTGCAGGACGTGCGCATCCTGTCGGCCACCGACCCCGACGCCGACGCCCCCGCCGACGGCATCCACCTCGTCCCGCCGCTGGCGCGCGACGCCGAGTTCACCGCCGCAGCGCTCGACGCCACGCTGGCCGGGCTGGGCCGGGGCGACGCACCCGAGGCCGGCTTCGCCGTCGTGCACGACACCGACCACCTGGCCGTGCCGTACCTACCCGACCCCCTCGCCGCCGGCATGGCGCTGCGGTTCACCGGCTTCGGCACGGCGGCGGGCTGGACGCACACCGAGGTGCTCCCGCTGACCGGAACGTGGCCCGACGTCGGCACGTACCGGCTCGTGCTGGCCGACGGTCCGGCACCCGGGGTGGCGGTCCTCGGCGTCGTGACCGTGACCCTGCCGCCCGGCGGGGAGGCGGTGGCGCGCTCGTCGAGCACGCTCGACGCCGCGACGCTCGACCTGCTGGGGCTGTGGGACTGGATCGACGACACCGTCCCCGCCGCCAAGGTGCCCGACGTGCTGGCCGGCGGCCACCAGATGATCACGCCGGGCGAACGCATCACGCTCGTCCACGCCACCCAGCGCCCGCTGGTGCGCCCGGCGTTGGCCAAGCGCTTCCGCGCCCGGCGCCAGTACGGCGAGACCGTCACCCGGTTCGACGGCTACCTGCAGCTGCAGTCGGCCACGACCAGCCGGATCGACGTCGAGGCGCGCTGGCGCGAATGGTACGACGATCCGGCGTCGGGCACGCCGCCCCGCCTGGTGGACGGCAAGACGGGCCACGCCTTCGACCTGTCCGTGCCGGCCGGTGCCGACGACATCGACCTCGTGGCCGTCGACCCGGCGCACGAGTTCCAGGACACCATCCACCGTCTCGTCGACTACAGGCCGGTCGCCACCACCCGGTTCCGCGAGTACCTGCCGCCCGTGCTGGCCACCGACCCCGCCGCGTTGAGCGTGACCGGCGCAGCGACCAGCATCCACGTGCCGTGCTCGGTGCGGCCGATCGCGCCGATGGTCCACCGCGTCATGCCCACGTTCCGGTGGGACGACCTCGAGCAGGACCGGTACGCGCCGGCGGCGACCGTGCGTCGGCGCCGCAGCGGCCTGCGCGTGTGGCTGGAGCGCCCGTGGTTCGTGTCCGGCGAGGACGAGATGCTCGGCGTGGTCGTCAGCGGCGAGGACAGCTTCCTGCGGGCGCGCGACCTGCGCCGCCAGCACGTGTCGGTGTGGGGCAAGGACCCCATCCGCCTCACCGGTGACCTGCCGGCGGCGATGCCCCGCCCGCGCGACTTCCGCGGCGAGGGGCTCGTGATCCGGGACCGCCTGACCCTGGCCGAGTTCGGCCAGACACCGCCCGGACGCCACCCCGGCGTGACCGTCGTGGGTCACCCGGTGACCTACTCCCCCGAGCGCGATCGGTGGTACGCCGACATCGACGTCGACCCGGGCGAGGCGGCCTGGCCATTCCTGCGTCTGGCGCTGACCCGCTTCCAGCCGTACGCGGTGACCGGCGCGGAGCTGTCACCGGTGACGCCCGTCGACTTCGTCCACCTGTTGAACAGCCGCACCGCCACGGTGCGAAGGCCCGACGAGACCACCGTCGCGGTCTCCCTCGCTGGCATCGCCGACCGCCGCGCGGCACCGGCCATCCTGCCGCCGTTCACGATCACCTTCCCGGAACGCACGGGCGACCTCGAGCGGGGCGCCCGAGCGTGGATCGAGCGCAAGGGGCCACTGGCGACGGATCTCGACTGGACGCGCACCGGTGCCGAGGTGGACCTGGCCCGCATCGACGAAGACGAGGTCGCCCCCGTCTGGGCCGCCACGCTGCCACTGCCCGAGCCGATCGCCGACGGCGGGGGCAACGCCGGCTACCGATTGGTGGTGGCCGAGTGGGAGCGACTGCCGTACGACGACCCGTTCGGTGACGGCCCGCCGGTCGAGCGTCTGGTGTACGTGGACCACTTCG
>JANPGL010000832.1:0-9990 GCA_031423915.1 Actinomycetes bacterium
TCGCCACCACGGCGCCGTCGCGCGGTGTCCGGGTGATGTCGGGCGGCACCGGGCGCTCCTGCCGATCGAGCGCACCGGCCGCCGCGCTGGCCCGGTCGAGGTTGCCCACCGCGGCCTGGTGCACGGTCTCGGCCAGCAGCACGTCCGCGACGGCGTCGTACGCGTCGGCCGCGTCGCGGAGCACACGTTCCAGCCGGGTCCGGCGGTCGCCGGCGACGCCGAGACGATCGAACAGCGCGGCTGCACCGCTACCGGCAACGATGGCCAACAGGTGCACCCCGTCGACCACGTCGCGCGCCGCCACCGACTCGACCGGCTCGTCGAGGTCGGGCCCCCGCGCCTGCAGCGGGGCGACGAGGCGCAGTGGCACCGTCAACTCGCCCAACCCGGCGTCGCGCAGCGAGCGCTCGATGCGGTACCCGACGAGCGCGGCGATCGGCTGGCCGGCCGCCACTCCCTCGAGGAGCCGCAGCGCCTCGCGCACCCGCGCCGACGACAGGTCGAGGTCGAACGCGTTCTCGGCCGCGTGCGACTGCCGTCCGCTGCGCAGGACGGCGGCCGCCACCGCGTGGTCGAGCGACGGGGCGACGAGGTGACCGAGGCTCTCGGCCGCGGCGCCCCCGTCGGGGTGGAGGTCCTCGACCCAGCCGTAGCACCCGAGGTGGATGCCCCTCGGGTGCGACTCGCGCTGGTCGGCCAGCCGGGCCGTCGCCAACGACGAGATCCAGGCGTCGAGCCGCGAGCTGAACAGGTCGAGCACGCCACGGAACGCCCACTCGAGCTCGTCGGCCGGCACCTCGGCCAGCACGTCGAGTGCCGCCAGGAACCGGGCCAGCCCGTGCGTGGCGTCGGTCGGGTCGCGCACCAGGTCGACGATCGCCACGTCGCGGAGGCGTCGGGCCACCTGGTCGTGCACGGGCTCGGTGGCGCCGGGCGCGGTGGTTCCGGCCAGGGTTCGGGCCGAGGCGAACTGGAGCGGCAGGCGCGAGCCGTCGGCCTCCTCGACGCGCACCAGGTCGGGCGTGCGCACGCCGAGCCGGGCCAGGCCGGCCGCGGCGCGCGCCTCGGCCGACAGGCCGACGACGAGTTGGCCGGTCGCCGCCTTGTCGAGCTCTTGCGTGGCCGCGAAGGCCAGCAACGCCTCGAGCAGCGTGAGCGCGTCCTGGCGGAGGTTGAGCTCGCGCCGACCGTCGCTCCCGCCTCGGGCCAGCGCGGCGATCTCGGCCAGGTACGACGTGCCGGCGTCGCCTTTGGCCACGAGCGGCACGCCGAGCGGTTGGCTGTCCTCGGCGGCCGTCAGGTACTGGATGCGGGCCGGGCGGTCGGGCGGGATGTCGAGGCGGCCGGCGATGTCGTCGAGCCACGGCGCCTGGCGGGTGCGCAGCTGCGTGAGCCACTCGCTCGCCGTCCACTGCGGCGGCGCCACGAGCTCTCGCCAGCGCACGTGCCAGGGCACCGGCGTGCGCTGGAGCAGATCGAGCAGCACGTCGTCGACGTCGCGGGTGTCGCCCGCCAGGCCCAGACGGGGCACGCGATCGGTGAGCGGCTCCACCACCTGGCGCAACAGGCCGGTCATCCGGTGGATCGTCAGCTCGGTCTGCCGGCCCGGCCCAGACGCCAGCCGTCGCGACGACACCGGCAGCACGCCGTACGGTTGCGGCCCCACGCGGATGGCGGGGAGCGGACCGGACGCGTGGAGCGAAGCGGCGGCGTGGGCGCGCAGCGCGGAGGTGAGCGCGTCGCTGCCGTGCGGCTCCAGCATCTCGGTGGCGTAGTACCCGCCGGTCGCCTCCCACAGCGCGTCGACGAGCGCCGACGCCGTGCGGTGGTGGCGGCCGCCCGCACCGGGCGCCATGGCGACCGCCTCGGCGCCGATGCCGAGCGCGGCGGCGAGACGCCCCGCACCGGTGTCGGGCGCGGCGTCGGGATCGTTGCCCGCCAGCGGCGGGGCCCACTCGGCGACGCGGGCCGCCGGGGCCGTGGTGAACCCGCTGCGATCGGTGCCGGTGTTGTTCGTCCGGGTGCCCGGCGCCACGAATGCCAGGTCACCCGACGCGGCATGACCCGCCAGCAACCGCTCCAGCGACGCGGCGGCCTCGTCGGGGGTGAGGGTCCAGTCGACGCCGATGACGACGAGGCGCGTGAGCCCGGCGGCCAGCGTGCGACCGAAGTTCAGGTCGGCGTCGCGCACGGTGAGCAGCATCCCCGCGGCGCGGGCCGCCTCGGGGTCGACGGCCCACTGGAACGATGCCTGCACGCGCGGCGTGCGGGCATCGGGATCGGCGGCCGGCGGCGCCTCGTCGACGTCGGGGCTCGGGCCGGCGGCGAGGCGGTCGGGCACGCGGCCCGACCAGGCCCGGAACACCTCGAGGGAGTCCTGGAAGCCGATGGCCACCCACCGCTCCGGCAGCGCAACCGCCTCGACCGCCCGGTTCCACGACCGCGCCCGCCGTGCGGTGTCGGGGAACGACGGCGGTTCGGTGGCGGCCCGCCCGACGTTCGCGGGGCGGAGCGAATCGATCAGGTAGCGGGCGCGACCGGCGTCCACCCGCCCGGTCACCGTCTGCCAGGCGGCGTCGGCGCGCGCTGCGTCGTCGAGAGCCGGCCAACGTTCCGCCCAGTACCACTCGCCGGCGGAGCGCTCGTCGTCGGTGAGCCCTGGCTCGTGCGCGTCGAGGTGGATCTGGTCGGGGAAGACCCGGATGTGCAGCGTCCGGGCATCGTCGGCGAACCGCGTCTCGATGCGCACCGGCAGCAGGGCCACCGGGACGTGGCCGTCGAGCAGTTCGACGCCGGCGGCGGGATCGGGATCGGGGAGGATCTCCCCGGCGCGATCGCCGATGCGGCCGGCCACCTCCAGCCGCTCGTCGTGCAGGGCGACCCGACGGGCCTCGAGCGCGGCCACGAGCTGCCGGGCGCGTTCGACGTCGGGCTCGGGCGCGCCGGTGCGCACGAGGTCGCCGAGCGCCTGCGTGCTCCGCTCGAGGTCGGCGACGACCTCGGCGCGGCGCGCCTCGAGCGCAGCCAGCGCGGCCCGGTGGCCGGCGATCGGTGACCGGTCGGGTCCGGGCATCAGCCTTCCTCCGCAGCGACGAGGTGCCGGGCGTGCACGAGCACCTGCACCGGGTTCTGGAACAGCGCCTCGGCGGTCAGCGCGCCGTTGCCGGGGCTGGGTGCCAGGCCGCGGTCCTCGGCCGTGCGGCGCAGGTCCTCGACCGAGAACGTCGCCCCGGGCAGGATGCCGGTGTCGCCCCACGCCGCCGAGCGCCAGCCCGACAGCGGGCCGGCGGCGCGCTGCTCGTCGAGACCGAAGCGCGGCTCGGTGATCTGTTCCTGCAACGCGAAGAACCAGCCGTCGCCGCGGCGGAGGTCCTCGTCCGTGAGATCGAAGCCGAAGAAGCTGATGTCGGGGTCCAGTACGCCGGCGAACGAAGCCCGGCGGTACTGCGCCTCGTCCGTGCTCGGAGTCGACGGCCCGACCGCAGGGACGGCCAGCACCACCGTGTTCGGGTAGCGCCGCAGCAGCTCGCCGCGCAGCAGCAGGACGAGGTTCGAACGTCCACCCGCCACGTCGACGAGCGAGCGCTCGGCGGGCCGCCACTCGTGGAGCGGGGCGATGTCCGGCGCCCCGCCGGTGCGGTCCCAGAAGCGACGCATCGGGGTGCCGCGCTGGTCGGTCGGGTAGCGCCGCCACAACAGCTCGCGGTTCAGCTCGTGGTTGAGCCCCGCCAGGAAGGCGCCGACGAACCGCGGGTTCGTCTCGAGCAGCGTGACCGAGTCGGGCGGAATGGCGTCGACACCGGGCAGCAGGCGGGTCCGGTCGTGGCGCGCCAGCAGGCGGTACGCCGGGGTGACCAGCTCGGGGTAGGCCATGATCCGGTCGGCCTGCGGGGCCACGGAGAGGGCGCCCGCCGGGTCGCCGGCGCGCATCGCCGCCAGCGTGGCGTCGCCGAAGCGGACCATGCTTCCCACCCGGGCCGTGTGAGCGCTCGACGGGTGGCAGCGCGCGGTCAACGCCGCCGCGGCGGCGGCCAGCGCGAACGGCACGAGCGCCCGCGTGGGTGCCGGGTCGGCGAGCGTGGCGACCTCGGCCACCTGGGCCACCGCGGCCTCGAACCGGTTGAGTGCCAGCGCGTCGCGCACCAGCGGCGGCACCGTCACGGTGGGGCCGTCGAACTCGATGCCCGTCGGCGGCCGAGGACGGACCGGGTCGAGGGGATCGAACCGGCCGTCGAACCCGCCGTCGGGTCGGTCGTCGGGCCCCGGTCGCCGCACGACCACGTCGCCGGTGCCGGGCCCGGGTCGCAGCACGGCCGGCGGACCGCCGGGCCGCACGATGTCGGCGGGCAGCCGCACCGGCCCGGCGCGCCGCAACCCGTCGCTGCGCGCCACGATCTCGTTGGCCACGGTCGGCCCGGTGCGCAGCACGAGGTCGCCGCGCCCGTTGCGGTCCATCGGCACGATGCGCAGCCCGCCGCCCGCCTGCCCGCGCCCGAGCACGAACCCCGCGCCAGGTGCCGGCTGGCCGGCGGCGAACTGACGCAGCTGGAGCACGGGGTCGACCTTGCCCACCACGGTGAGGAACACCGACGCGTGCTGGCGGAGGACGTCGACGTGACGCGACGTGAGCAGCCCCGTGGCGCGCAGGTCGGCCCGCAGCGCCAGCCGCTCCGACGGGGGCGGGACGGGCGGGGGTTCGTCGCCCGGGGGGCGGACGCCGCTCGGCACGAAGTCCGTGGGGTCGACGGCCATCGACCCGCCCGCCAGCTTGGCCACGAACCGGCCGGCCACCGCGGCGGCCGCGGGTCGGTCGGCGGTGGCCTTGCGCACGACGCGGTTGGTCGGCGCCAGCAACCGACGCAGCGCCGGGTCGATGGTGGCGTCGGGCAGCGACGTCGGGGCGATGGCCGCTCGCACGGTGGCACCGTCGAGCGCGGCGCGGCTGGCCATCGGCGCGGCGAACGTGAGCGCGCGGTCGGGCGCGAGGCGGGCGATCGACCGGAGGTGGAGCCGGTTCGAGGCGGCGATCGACAACCCGGCGCGGGCGAGCAGCGCATTCGCCTCGAGCACCGACCCGACCTGCTCCCAGCACGAGGTCATGAGGTCCTCCTGCTCGCGCCGCACCACCTCGGCACCCAGCCCGGCCGCGACGCGCGCCCGGGGGTCGAGGTTGAGCTCACGGAACCAGCCCGTCGACGGCGTGACGGCGAACCGGTTCGCCGCCCACGCGCCGTACAGGGGAGGCCCGACGGCGCCGTCGTCCGCGTCGCTCCCGCTCGGGTCGGCGATGGCGTCCAGCAGCTCCGCCATCGGTCGCGTGAACCCGGTCGGCACCTCGTCGAGCCGCCCGTCACGCTGCTGGACCGCGCGCAGCGCGCCGTCCATCTCCACGACCCGTCCGGGGTCGCCCTCGGGCAGGTCGACCGGTCCGCCGGCCGCGCCGATGTGGAGCCTCACGGTGCCCACGGTCGGGGTCCCATCGCGGCCGTCGCCGACGACGAACGGCCGCAGCCGACGGGCCAGGCTCTCGAAGTCCCCGGCGGCGCCGGTACCGAACGACCAGTGGAAGTAGAGCGGCAACGTGACGGCGTCCTCGTCGGTCCAGGCCGGTGACAGCTCCGCCGCCGTGACGTCGAGGCCGAGCCCCCGGCGCACCCCCGCGTCGAACGCCGGCACCAGGCAGGCCAACCAACGCGCCCCGGCCCGCAACCGCCGGGGCGACAGCAGCCGGGACACGTGCCGGTCCGGGTCGCTCTGCAGCGCGCTCGCGGCCTGGAGGCCCGAGCCCTCCTCGACGAGCAGCTGGGTGTGGGCCCACGCCCACGAGCCCGCCAGATCGGGGAGCTCACGGCGTGCGCCCTGCTCGATGCGCAGCTGGGGCAGCGGCGCGCCGGCGGGCACCGAGATCGACACCCCCGGCCGGTCCTCGACCACCACGAGCGCCAGCCACGGCCGGAGCTGACCGCGGGCGTTGGCGGCCGAGGGGGTGAGCGACCACGGCAGATCGGGGTCGTCGAAGTCGACGGCGACGAGGTAGTTCGGCTCCACGTTGGACGCGTCGCGCCGCGGCGTCAGCCGCACGATGGCGTTCGGGTCGAGGCCGACGACGTCACCGGGCCCGGCGACCGCCGTCGACGTGGCATGCGTGCCGTGCGACCCGGTGAGCGTCACGTCGAGCTGGATGGCGGCACGCGCCGGCAACGGGCCATCGGCGGCGCGGGCGCCGTCGCGCAGCTCGGCCACCAGTCCCCGGCGCGTGAACGGCAGGAAGCGGTAGACGGCGGCGGTCACGACCGCACCTCGTAACGTTCGACGACACGGTGACCGCCGGCTGCGGCGATCTGCTCGGCCAACGACGGCGACCGGATCGCCGCGCCGAGGAGCGACGCCGCCTCGGTCATCGAGCCGAGCTCGGCCAGCGCGAGCGGCGGTTCGTCGACCGTCACCACGGCGTTCGCCAGCGGCGAGACGCGCCGGTTCGCCACCTCGGCCCGACCCGACCGCGCCGACGCGCCGAGGCGCGACGCGTCCATGGCGCCGGCATGGCCGGCCGGCGCGAACGCCAGCGCCACGCTGATCCACGGCGAAAGCAGCCCGCGAGGTTCGGGGTCGAGGCGCACGGTCTCGAACCCGGCCGTCACGTCGCGCGCCATCCCGTCGGGGGCCACGTACCCCGCCGAACCGACCACGACGCCCGACGGGAACGACTCGAACGTGGGGCCGGTCAGCTTCTGGTCGTCGGTCAGGTCGGCGAACTGGCCGCGGGCGAACGACTCGGTCGTCGGCTCGAACGACGGCATCGGGGCGCCGTTGAGCGTCACCGCGGCGACCGCCACGGTCTGCGCGCCACCGTCCACGGGGCGGGCACCGACCCGCTCGACGCGCAGGCCGAACGGCACGGCGCGCTGGCGGATGGCGAGCCGCCCGAGCGGGTGGGCCAGCTTCGCGGACCCTGCCGGCGCCAACGTGACCGCGCTGCCGCCGCCGACGGGGGCCTCGACCGTGACGTTGTCGGCGTTGGTCAGTTCGGCCCGCAGCAGCTCGGTCAGCGACGCGCTGCTCACCTCGGCCGTTCGCACCTCGCCCCAGCGCTCGTCGAAGCGCACGGTCTTGTCCCACCACAGGATCGAGAAGCTGAACGACCCGAAGAAGTGCCACTCGTCCGGCCCCTCGAGCGTGGCGTTCACGCCGACGGACCCGAGCGTCTCGCCGAACGCCTTGACCTTGGCCCGGAACACCACGTCGACGACGAAGTAGAAGCGCGGCGACAGGTACAGCAGGGCGTCCCACGACAGCGACGCCTCGATCGACGCCACGCCGAAGTCGGCTTTCACCGACGTCTTCTGCCCGGCCTGCACCGAGTTCGGGGTGACGGCGAAGTAGTGCTCGACCGCCAGGGACACGGGCCCGAGCTTGAAGCTCACGCGCAGCCGGTCGAGGTCGCGCGGCACCCGCTCCGGCAGCCCCTGGTACTTCGGGTGGAAACCACCCGCCGACAGCACGAAGCTCGCCTTCGGGCCGAACTGCGCGGCGACGAGCAGTTCGCCGGCCAGGTCGAGCTTCACTAAGCCCTCGATGCCCACGAACGAGTCGCGCAGGCGGGCGCGCACGAGCAGGAACTTGGCGTCTGCGTCGTAGAAGCCGACCACGTCGACGAGCAGCTTCAGGATGGCCGGCACGCCCGTGTCGCGCGGCGGCAGCTGCACGAGCACCTGGCCGACCAGGACCACCTTCGACAGGCTGGCCGGGCCGGCGCCGCCGAGTGCGTTGCGGACGTCGACCAGCACTCCGAGGCGCACGTAGACGATGGGCGGCTGCGAGAAGCTCAGTTCGAGGATGGGGCCGACGAGGAAGTTGCCGCTGGCCACCGGGAACAGCGTGCGATAGCGGTTGACGATGCGCGGGGCGTCGGCCACGGGGTTGCGCGGGAACAGCACGTCGTCGAGCGCCCCGGTGCGCATGCCGGCGCTGAGCGCGTCGACGTCGGCGCGGTGGTGCAGCCCGACCATGCCGCCGAGGCCGGTCCAGAAGATCCCGAAGCCGAGGTGCCAGCGGAACTGGCCGAAGACGAACAGCAGGAGCGACCAGCCCTCGGTCCCGTCGGGCCGCTTCGTCGACAGCAACCCGATGGCCTTGATCGACCACGTCAGGAACTTCAGCTCGAGCGCGCCGGCGTACTCACCGCGTTCGCGATCGACGAAGAGGTAGCCCCCGCCTTTCACGACGCCGGCGTCGAGCACGAGACCGATGCCCTTCGGCGGTGCGAACTGCACGAGGTCGCCGATCTCGTCGAGGCCGTCGCCGAGGCGGTGCAGCGCCAGCGTCAGCCCGACACGGTCGATCGACGCCGCGAACGGCCCGAGGGTCAGCGAGAACCCGCCGCGCACCTCGAGCGCCACCTGCGGCTCGACCACCAGCTCGAGCTCGAGGAACTGCACCGTGAACACCCCGAACAGGGAGGCCGAGACGGGCAGGTTCACCTTCAGGCCCGTGCCGCCCTCGAAGTGCACCCCGCTGGCGGTGCTGGCCAGCATCCCCACCTCGAACGGCACCTCCAGGTCGCCGCCGGGCAACTGGCGCAGGAACGCGTCGCCTTTGCCGAGGGCGATGACCAGCTTGCCCTTGCGCACCGCCAGGCGGAACGTGGCGGTCTCGCCGGCGATCTCCACGCCGTAGGCCAGGGCGCCGATCTGCAGGCGCGACCCGTCCGCGGTGCCGACCAGCAACGCCGGCGCGTCCACGGGTGTGGTGTCGCCCCGCTTCGGCTCCGCCGAGAGGCGAACCGCCGGAGCGAACGATGCGAAGGTACGAACGGACTCGAGGTCGAACGGGACGAACACGCCGAACTGCCCGGCACCCGTGACGTCCATCGTGTACGTCGTCGCCCCCACGTCCATCGGCAACGAGAAGCCGGCCGAGGCCGAGGCGAACAGGCCCGGGCCACCGTGGGCTCTCGGCACGGGGATCAACGTGACGGCCGGCCGCACCGCACCCAGCAACGGGTGGTCGAGCGTGACGGTGAGCGCCCGCGACGCGATGGCCGCGCTCTCCCCTTCGTCCTCGGGGTCGGGGTCCCAGCCGTAAGCCGCGTCGAAGACCGCGCCCATGCGTTCCCACAGCGTCGCCAACAGCACCATGGTGACGCCTCCCGCCATCGACAGGCGCTGCACCCACACCTCGCCGTCCGCAGCGGGGCCTTCGCCGCGCACGAGGCCGACGAGCGCACCGGCGTCGAGCTGGTCGAGGGTCTCGTCGTCGTCGAGCGCCAGCCCGGCGAGCTTCACCATGGCGTGGGCGGCCGGGTTGCGCACACGCAGCACGTCGAGGGCGAACAGCTTGAACATGGTGGCGAACAGGACGCGCGCGTCCACCTGGTCGTGGCGGGCCGCCTCGATGAAGTCGATCACCGTGTCGATCTCGGCCTTCAGGTCGGCGACCACGGCCACGAGCGACGCCTCGTCGACGTCCTCGGCGGCGGCGAACTGCTCGATGCGGGCGCGCCGGGGCGCATCGGGCGGCGCGGGCGTCGCTGGGTTGGTGGGATCGAGCCCGAGGTCGTCGCGCAACTCGGCCGACAGCTCGCCGTCGGAGAAGGTGTCCTCCACCCACTCGACGAAGTCCTTCACCAGCTGCGCAGCGCGCTGGAAGAAGCTCTTCTTCTTCTCCTTCTTCGGCGCATCAGGCATCGGCCACCACCTGCAGCTGCGGCGGCCCGAGCGACGTCGACGTCGACAGCGACGCGCGGTGGCGGGTGAACGGCCCGCCCGTGGTCGAGTCGGGACCGTCCGTCGACCAGAGCTCGTGGAGCACGGCGTGGCCCGTGCCGTCGGGCTCGAAGCGGACGACGCCGAGGTTGGCGCGGAACACCATCAACCGGAGGAACTCGACCGGCCCGAGCGCGAGCTCGGCGTGGCGGACGGCCACCTCGTTGTACGTGCGCAGCGGGTCGGTGGCGTCGAACGCCGGCAGGCGCGGCGGCACGCCGTCGGG
>JANPGL010000833.1:0-37899 GCA_031423915.1 Actinomycetes bacterium
GCAGCGCCACGCCTTCGTGGGCGCCCGGGCCCGGGAGCTGGGGCTCGAGCTGGTCACGGTCGGCACCCCCGACTACGGCGTGGCCCCCTGCGTCGACCACGACGCCGTGGTGGCCCACCTCGGCACGCTGGCCGCCGGTGACGCCGTGCTGGTGAAGGGCAGCCGCGTCGCCGGCCTCGAGAAGCTGGCGTCGCGCCTGGTGGCCGGCTGACGGCGCGAGACTGCCGCCATGGACGTTCCGTTCCCCGGTTGCCTCACCGACGTCGAGCAGCTCGCCGCCCACTACCGGGCGCCGTCGAAGCTGGTCCAGAACAAGAAGGTCGGTGCGCTCGACGACGCCACCCGGGCGTTCATCGAGGCGGCGCCGTTCGTGCTCGTGGCCACCGCCGACGCCGCCGGGCGCTGCGACGTGTCGCCCCGCGGGGGCACCCCCGGCTTCGTCCACGTGCTCGACGAGCGACGCCTGCTCGTGCCCGACCTGAACGGGAACAACCTCGTCGACTCGCTGCGCAACGTCGTCGACAACCCGCACGCCGGGCTCCTGTTCGTGCTGCCGGGACGCGACGAGACCTTGCGGGTCGAGGGCCGGGCGTGGGTGAGCGTCGACGACGGCCTGCTCGACCGGTTCACCGACGTGCGCCGACCCGTCAGCGTGCTGGCCGTCGAGGTGGCCAGCGCCTTCATCCACTGCGCCAAGTCGTTCCGTCGCGGTCGCGTGTGGGACGCCTCGTCGTGGGACGGGATCGTGGCGCCCACGGCGCTCGAGCTGCTGGCCTGCCACCTCCAGCTCGACCAGCCGATCGACCCGCTCCAGATGGAGCAGGGCTACGCCAGGGACCTGGCTGCCGACGCCCCCGGCTGAGCGACGCGCGCCTCGACCTTGGCCAGGTTGCACCACCAGGCCATCAGCGCGGCGGCCGCTGCACCGATGCCGAGCACCACGTAGCCGTTCGTGGCGTCGATGAGCGGGCCGAACACCGGCCCGCACAACGACACGGTGCCGCCGAAGCTCATGAACCACAGGGCCATCACGCGACCGCGGACGCTGTCCTCCACGCGCGACTGCAGGACCGTCAGCAGGGCCGTGGTGGTACCGAAGTAGCAGGCGCCGAGCACGAAGAACGCGGGGATGGAGACGCCCACGCTGGCGGTGGCCGCGATGAGGCCCATGCTCAGCGCGAAGCCGGCGAGGCCCCGGCGCACCAGGCGCCGTCGGTCGCTGGCCGCGAGGACGCTGCCCACCGCCAGGCTGCCGACGAGCGTGCCCGTGCCGAACACGGCGTAGAGCGCGCCGATCGACGCCGCCGAGTGCAGGCCGAGATGCACGCGCACGATCGTCGACCACAGCGACACGATGGGGAGCGAGAAGAACGAGAACGCCGTCATCGTCAGCAGGATGCGCGAGAGCACCGGGTCGGCGCGGACCACGCGGAAGCCGACAGCCAGCTGGGCAAGGCCGACGGCGCCGCTCTTGGGGAGCACCGGGAACTCGATCCGCGTGAGCGCGGCGATCACGAACACGAAGGTGATGGCGTTCAGCAGGTACAGCCAGCCCGGCCCGACCACCGGGTACAGCGCGCCGGCCAGGACGGGTCCGATGACGCGGCTCAGGTTGATGGCTGCGGAGTTGAGCGAGATGGCGCCGGGCAGGTCCTCGCGGCCGACCAGAGCGGGGAGCACCGCCGAGTACGCCGGCGCGTTCATCGAGTTGCACACGCCGCCACCGAACACGAGCGCGATGACCGCCAGCTTGGAGGGGTTGTGGTCGAACATCGTCAGGAAGCCGAGACCCGCGGCCAGCACCAGCTGGGCCGACTGGAGGGTGATCAGCAGCTTGCGGCGGTCGAACCGGTCGGCCACGACGCCGCCCGGGATCGTGAACAGGAGCATGGGCACCATCTGGGCGAACATGGCGATGCCCACCCACGCGCCCTGCTTGGTGAGCTTGTCCATGAAGACGCCGATGGTGAACGTCTGCATCCACGAGCCGACGGACGACCCGAGCTGTCCGAGCCACACGGTGCGGAACTCCCGGTGCGCCAGCGCCGAGCGAGCGGTACCGGGACGGTGGCGCGGCGGGGACGCTGGTTCGGTCACCACGCCGGTCCCCTCATGACCGTACGATCGTTCCATGACGTCCCGGGCCGAGACCAATGGGCGCGCCGCCACCACCCCGGCCGCCACCTGCGACACCTCCACCCAGTGCGGGTGGTGCGGCGGCCCCATGAGACCCGAGCACGCCCACTACCGGTGCACGTCCTGCGGCCAGCGCGACTCGTGCTGCGACGGGCCCTACTGAGCTGGCGTCAGCCCAGGATCAGGTCCGCGTAGAAGGGCAGGCCCGCGGCGGGACCCGAGACCAGGATGGTGGTGATGCAGGTCTCCTTCCAGCGCTGCAGGTCGTCGCGGATCTTGTCGATCGGGCCGACCAGCGCCACGTCCTCCACCATGGCCAGCGGCACGGAGGCGATGGCCTCCGCCTTCTTGCCGGCCAGGTACAGCTCCTGGATCTTGTTGGCCTCGGCCTCCCAGCCCATGCGGGCGAAGACCTCGAAGTGGAAGTTGGCGCCCTTGGCGCCCATGCCACCGGCATAGAGCGCCACGAACGGACGCACCTTGTCCGCGCACTTCTCGATGTCCTCGCCCGGCACGATCGTGACGCCGCAGGCCACGTCGAACCGTTCGGCTTTGCCCGGGTCGCCGCTGGCGGCGAATCCCTCGGCCAGGCAACGGCGGTAGTGGGCGTCGTCCTTGGGCGAGAAGAATAGCGGCAGCTAGCCGTCGCACAGTTCCGCCGACAGCGCGACGTTCTTCGGGCCCTCGGCGCCGAGGTAGATCGGGATCGACGGGCGCAGCGGGTGCACCGTCGACTTCAGCGGCTTGCCGAGGCCCATGCCGCCGTCGTAGGGCAGCTGGTAGAAGTCACCCGAGAACTCGACCGGCTTCTCGCGGGCGATGATGTCGCGCACGATCTGGATGTACTCGCGGGTGCGGGCCAACGGGCGCGGGTAGGGCTGGCCGTACCAGCCCTCGACCACCTGCGGGCCGCTGGCGCCGAGGCCGAGGATGAAGCGGCCGTTCGACAGGTGGTCGAGGGTGATGGCCGCCATGGCCGTGGCCGACGGCGTCCGCGCCGACAGCTGGATGATGCCCGTGCCGAGCTTGATCCGCTCGGTCTGCGCGCCCCACCAGGCGAGCGGCGTGAGGGCGTCGGAGCCGTAGGCCTCCGCCGTCCAGAACGAGTCGTAGCCGAGCGCGTCGGCCTGCTTGACCGCGTCGCCGGCGCCCGCAGGCGGGCCGGCCGACCAGTACCCCGTGTTGTAGCCCAGTTTCATGGGCCCACCGTAGCGATCGCGGCGTGGCGCGCCGCCACCCACGGCGCCTGCCAAGCTGGTTCGCATGTCCACCGCCACGTTCACCGTCGCGCCGATCGCCGGGGCCCTCGGGGCCGAGATCACCGGGGTCGATCTGCGCACCGCCGACGACGCCGCGCTCGACGCCCTCGGGCGAGCCATCGACGAACGCCTCGTGGTCTTCGTCCGCGACCAGCACCTGTCGTTGGACGATCTCGACGTCCTCACCGCGCGGCTCGGGGGCCGGGGCGAGACCCCCTTCCTGCGCAGCGTCGAGGGTCACCCCGGCCTCGTGCGCGTGGTCAAGGAAGCCACCGAGACGAGGTCGTACAACTTCGGCGGCTCGTGGCACAGCGACTGGAGCTTCCAGACCGCCCCGCCGAGCCTCACGCTGCTCCATGCCTGGGACGTGCCGCCCTACGGCGGCGACACGCTGTGGGCCAACCAGTACCTGGCGTACGAGACCCTGTCCGCGGGGCTGCGGAGCACGCTCGACGGCCTGCGCGCTGTCCACTCGGCCGGCTGGGCGTACGCCAGTGACGGCGTCCTGGCGCGCAGTCAGGCCAATCGCACGATGCAGATCGACACGAGCGACGAAGCCCTCGCCGAGCACGAGCACCCCGTCGTGATCACGCACCCCCACACCGGTCGGCGCGCCCTGTTCCTCAACCCGACCTACACCGTGCGCTTCGCGGGCTGGACGGAGGCCGAGTCGAAGCCGCTGCTGGAGCACCTGCAGCGCCACGCCACCCGGGACGCGTTCGTGTGCCGGTTCCGCTGGTCGAATCACGTGCTCGCCATCTGGGACAACCGCGTCACCCAGCACAACGCGCTGAACGACTACGACGGCTTCCGCCGAGAGCTCTACCGCACGACCGTGGCCGGCACGGTGCCGGCCTGAGGGTTCAGCGTTCGTCGGGCACCGGCAGGCCGAAGCGGGCCTCGAGGGCGCGGACCTCGGGCAGGCCGATGACATCGAGGAACTCGTCGAAGGCGGGCATCTCGTCGAGCAGGGTCACCGGGGTGCCCACGCGCTTCAGCTCGGCCAGCGCTCGCTGCATGGCGCGGGTGGCCGACAGGAGCGTGGTGATGGGCATGATGACCAGCGCGTAGCCCAGCTCGACGAGGCGCTCGTAGGGGAGCGGCGGCGTCTTGCCGCCCTCGGCCCAGTTGAACACGAGCTGCTCGTCGGCCAGTTCGCGGGTCACCACCTCGATCTCCTCGACGCTCTCGAGCGCCTCCACGAACAACAGGTCGGCGCCGGCCTCCCGGTACGCCCGGGCCCGGGCGATGGCGGCATCGAGGCCCTCCATGGCACGGGCGTCGGTTCGGGCGATCAGCACCAGATCGGGATCGCGCCGGGCCGCCGCCGCGGCCTGGAGCTTGCCGACCATCTCGCCGCACGGGATGACCTGCTTGCCGCCCATGTGGCCGCAGCGCTTCGGGAGGATCTGGTCCTCGATGTGGAGGGCCGCGACGCCCGCCTGCTCGTAGTCCTGGACGGTCCGCACCACGTTGATGGCGTTGCCGTAGCCGGTGTCGGCGTCGGCGACGAGCGGCACGTCGATGGCCTGGACGAGGCGGCGCACGTGGGCCGCCATCTCGGCCCCGCCGAGGAGGCCCACGTCGGGGCGACCGAGCAGCGACGCGGTGGTGCCGAAGCCGGTCATGTACGCACAGTCGAAGCCGGCCTGCTCGACGAGGCGCGCGGACAGCGCGTCGTAGGCGCCGGGGGCCAGCACGGGTGCGCCGGCGGCGAGGAGCTGGCGCAGGCGGGCGGGACCGCGCAGGGCGGGGGTGCTCGGGCGGAGGAGGTCGGCCATCAGGCAGTTTTCGCGCGCGGGACCAGTATCCGCAACGCGCCGGTCAGGCGACGGCGGCGAGCGGAGCGCGGTAGGGGAGGCCGAGGAACTCGGCAACCGGCTCGTTGGTCAACTGGCCGGCGTGGGTGTTGAGGCCCAGCGCGAGCGCCGGGTCGGCGCGCACCGCCGAGGCCGCACCGTCGGCGGCGACGGCGAGCACGTAGGGCAGCGTGGCGTTCGTGAGCGCGTACGTCGACGTGTAGGGCACGGCGCCCGGCATGTTGCCGACGCAGTAGTGGATGACGCCGTGCATCTCGTACACCGGATCGTTGTGCGTGGTCTCGTGGGTCGTCTCGATGCAGCCGCCCTGGTCGACGGCGACGTCGACGAGCACGGCGCCCCGCTTCATGCCGCGCACCATGTCCTCGCTCACGACCACGGGGGCGCGCCCGCCCGCCACGAGCACGGCGCCGATGACGAGGTCGGCATCGGCCACGGACCGCTCGACGGCGCCGCGGTTGGACGCCAGGGTGACGATGCGGCCCTGGTGGATCTGGTCGACCCACCGGAGGCGGTCGATGTTCTTGTCGAGGAGGATGACCTCGGCCTCCATGCCCGCGGCGATCCACGCCGAGTTCCAACCGACGTTGCCGGCGCCGAGCACGACGACCTTGGCGGGGCGGACGCCGGGTGCGCCGCCGAGCAGCACGCCTCGGCCGCCGTTGTGACGCTCGAGGTAGTGGGCACCGATCTGGGTGGCGAGCCGGCCGGCCACCTCGCTCATGGGTGCCAGCAGCGGCAGCGCTCCCGACGCGGTCTGCACGGTCTCGTACGCCAGCGCCGTGGTGCGCGCCGCCGCGAGGGCCTTGGCCACCTCGGGGTACGCCGCGAGGTGGAGATAGGTGAACAGGGTCAGGTCGGGCCGGAGGTAGCCGAACTCGCTGGCCTGGGGCTCCTTCACCTTCACGACCATCTGCTGGGACCACGCGTCGGCGGCGGTGGGCACGATGGTGGCGCCGGCGGTCTCGTACTCGCCGTCGGTGATGGCCGATCCTTCGCCCGCCCCGGCCTGGACGAAGACCTGGACCCCGTGGCGTTCGAGCTCGCGGACGCCGTCGGGCGTCATGGCGACGCGGTGCTCGGCGGTCTTGATCTCGGCGGGGACACCGACGGTGAGAGGGGTGGCGCTCATGGGGACAGTGTGCGCCCGCACCGTCCGTGTTTGGCGGCGAGATACGGGGCAGAATGACCCGGTGGCCGAGGAATCGAAGGCACTGGACCCCATCGACCGGCGAATCATCGACGCCTTGGGGGAGGACGGGCGGTTGAGCTGGCGCGATCTGGGCGATCTCGTGCACCTGTCGGCGACCTCGACGGCCGAGCGGGTGCGCCGGCTGGAGCGGGTCGGGGTGATCACCGGGTACCGGGCGGTGCTCGATCCCGCCGCGCTCGGCCGCACGGTGCGAGCGGTGATCGACGTGGCGCTCCAGCCGGGAGGCGACCCGACGGCGTTCGAGGCACGCCTGGCCGAGCGCCCCGAGGTCACGTTCGCGGCGTACGTGACCGGCCCGGCCGACTACACCGTCCTGGCCGAC
The DNA here is from genome assembly GCA_031423915.1 of Actinomycetes bacterium. Classification (GTDB taxonomy): domain Bacteria; phylum Actinomycetota; class Acidimicrobiia; order Acidimicrobiales; family Ilumatobacteraceae; genus JANMAT01. The sequence continues at coordinate 6,751 of JANPGL010000833.1, forward strand.
TGCGCCGGTCCGGACGGCCTCGACGTTCTCGTCCGCTGGCTCAAGCAGGAGGCGGGGGTAGCCCGGACCGAGTCGAAGGTCGTGCTGCGCGGCGTCCTCGGCTGAGGCTCGTCGGGCCCGCTGGTACGGTCCCGCAGCGACGAGCCATGGGGGGCCGTGATGAAGACGTCGTTGTTCTACCTGCCCGGTGTGGGGACGCGGGCCGATGTCGAACGGGGGAACGCCGGCCTGCGCGGCGACCTGTACGACACGATGCTGCGCGAGGTGTTGGAGCAGTGCCAGCTGGCCGACGAGCTCGGTGTCGACTCGGTGAGCTTCACGGAGCACCACTTCCACGCCGAGGGGTTCGAGCTGTCGAACAACCCGGTGCTGCTCGACCTCTACATCGGCCTGCAGACGAAGCGGCTGCGCGTCGGCCAGCTCGGCATCGTGCTGCCGGCGCAGAACCCCATCCGGGTGGCGGAGGACATCGCCATGCTCGACCGCATGACCGGTGGTCGCGCCAACGCCGGCTTCGCCCGGGGCTACCAGCGTCGTTGGGTCGACGTGATGGCGCAGCAGACGCACGGCATCCACGGCGCCCGCCCGCACGAGCACGACGCCATCGACGAGGCCAATCGGGCCGCGTTCGAGGAGTGCTACCGCATCGTGAAGAAGGCGTGGACGAGCGACTACTTCTCGTACGACGGCACGTACTGGCAGATACCCCGCGAGGGCACGCCGTGGGACATAGACGCCACGAACAAGTGGGGTGGCGGCGTGGTCGACGGCCAGTTGCGCGAGATCGCCGTGGTGCCCAAGCCGGTGCAGCGGCCGCACCCGCCGGTGTTCCAGCCGTTCGCGTCGTCGGAGCGCACGATTCGGTTCTGCGCCAGCGAGGGCATCACGCCGATCCTGCCGCCCCTGCATCCGAAAGCCGAGGCCCGGCTCGTGGAGCTGTACGCCGAGGTGTCGGGCCGCCCGCTCGGCGACGGTGTCGGCGTGCTGCGTGACCTGATCATCGCCGACACCGACGAGGCGGCGATGGCCGTGTGGGGCGACGGCCCGCGCTTCTGCGGCGCCGAGTGGTTCGCCCCGTTCGGGTTCTCGAAGGGTCTGGAGGACCCCGACACGGGCGAGCGGTTCGGCGACATGCTGGGCGCCGGCCTGGCCTTCGTCGGGACGGTCGACTCGGTGACCCGCCAGGTGGAGGCGCTCCGTGAGCGCATCCCGGTGGAGTGGGTCTTCGCCTGGAACTACAACGGCCTCGTCGACCACCGGATCATCTGCGACTCGATGGAGGCCTACCAGACCAAGGTGCTGCCGCGGGTCGGCTGAGCCCGTCTGCGAGGCTGGACGCGTGACGTTGGCGCGCGACCTGTCGGATCGCCTCGGGTCGTCGGCGGTCCTCGAGTTCGGCGCCGGGCACCAATCGCGGGTCTTCGACGTGACCGGACCCGGGAGCGAGCGCTGCGTGGCGAAGGTGCTCGACGCCGCCATGGTGCGCGCCGACGTCGTCGTCGAGCGCGTGGAGGCCGTCGCCGAGCTGGCCCGGCTCGACCCGCAGGTGTGTGGTCCGATCCTGGTCGACGGCGAGCTCGTGATGGCGTTCGAGAGCGGTGGCCGCGCCTACCTCGTCACCCGGTACGAGTACGCGGCGGGAACGGCGCTCGACCCCACGAGCGCCGACGACGCCCGGTTGATGGGTGCGGGGCTGGCCCAGTTGCACGCCTCGTTGCGTGGTGTTCGCCGCCGGGCGCTGCCGATCGTCGCCGCGCTCGGGGCCACGGACGTCGTCGACGACGGTTCCTTCCAGCTCCTGCACGGCGATTTCAACCACGACAACCTCCGGCGTGCCGGTGGTGTGCTCCGCGTGTTCGACTTCGACGACTGCGGCTACGGACCCGTGGCGTTCGACGTGGCCAACGCGCTGTACATGGTGCTGTTCGCGTCGATGACCACGGACCTTCGCGTCGGCTACCGCTCCTTCGAGGAGGCGTTCCTCGCCGGGTACGGGCCGCTCGACGGTCTGGGCGTAGACCCTCGCGCGGTGGGGCACTTCATCGACGTGCGCGTGCGCGCCCTGCGGGTGTGGCTCGACGATCTCGGGTCGGCACCGATCGGGATCCGGACGGCCGGTCCCGCGTGGCACGAGGTGCTCCGGAACTTCGTCCGACGGTACGAAACTGGAGAGCGCTGAGCCGGGCGTTCAGCGCCGCCGCCACGCTTCCCAGGCGTCGGTGAGGGCGCGGCGGAGCGTGGCGCCGATGAAGTGCAACTCGTCGGGGCCGCAGATGAGTGGCGGCGACAGCACGAGCACCGGGTCGGCGCGGTCGTCGGCCCGGCAGATGAGCCCGGCCTCGTACAACGCGGGCGACAGGAAGCCGCGCAGGAGCCACTCGCACTCCTCGTCGTCGAAGGTCTCGCGGGTCGCCTGGTCCTTCACGAGCTCGACGACGCGGAAGTAGCCCTCGCCGCGCACGTCGCCCACGATCGGGATGTCGCGCAGCGCCTCGAGCTCGGCGGCGAACAGGCCCTCGTTGCGGCGCACGTTGCCGAGCAGGTCGTCGGCCTCCATCAGGTCGAGGTTGGCCAGGGCCACCGCGCACGCCACCGGGTGGCCACCGAAGGTGTGGCCGTGGAGGAACACCGCCCGCTCGTCGAGGAACGGCTCGGCCAGCCGGTCGGCCACGAGCATGCCGCCCATCGGGGCGTAGCCCGACGTGACGCCCTTGGCGAACGTGAGGATGTCGGGCGCGTAGCCGTAGCGCTGCGAGCCGTACCAGTGGCCGAGCCGCCCGAAGGCGCAGATGACCTCGTCGCTCACGAGCAGCACGCCGTACCGGTCGCAGATCTCCCGGACCCGCGCGAAGTAGCCCGGCGGGGGCGTGAGCGCGCCGCCGGTGTTCTGCACCGGTTCGAGGAACACGGCGGCGACGGTCTCGGGTCCTTCCATCTCGATGCGCAGCGCGATGTCGTCGGCGCAGCGCAGGGTGCAGGCGTCGAGCCCGGCGCAGTCGATGCACCGGTAGCGGTTCGTGTTCTGGACCTTGACGGCGCCGGGGACGAGCGGCTCGAACGGGGCACGGATGGCGGGCACGCCGGTGATCGACAGCGCCCCGAGCGACGTGCCGTGGTACGTGAACGTGCGACTGATGACCTTGTGGCGACGGTGCTGCCCGATGGCCTGGAAGTACTGGCGGGCCAGCTTCCACGCCGCCTCGACGGCCTCCGAGCCCGACACGGTGAAGAAGGCCCGGGTCAGTGGGGCGTGGTCCGCCAGCGCGACGAGTCGCTCGGCCAGCGTCACGGCCGGGGTGTTCTCGTAGCCCCAGATGGGGAAGTAGGCCAGGGTCTCGGCCTGGCGCGCCGCGGCGTCGGCGAGCTCGCGTCTGCCGTGGCCCACCTGTACCGTGAACAGCCCGGAGAGGCCGTCGAGGTAGCGCTTCCCGTCGGCGTCGTAGACGTAGGCTCCCTCGCCCCGCACGATGCGCGGCGTGACGGCCGACAGGCGGGTGAAGTGGCCCCACAGCGGTGAGCTCAATGGGCTCCCCACGAGAAGGTCTGCTTCGTCAGCTTCAGGTAGATGAAGCTCTCGGTCGAGCGGACACCGGGCACGGCCCGGATGAGTCGGATGAGCTCCAGCAGCGCCTCGTCGTCGGCGGCCACGACCTCGGCGAGGATGTCGAAGCTGCCGGCCGTGAGCACCACGTACTCGATGCCGTCGAGCGCGCCGACCGCCTCGGCGGCGGTGGGAACGTCGCCTTCGACTCGCATGCCCACCATCGCAACCCGGCGGCGTCCGAGCGACAGCGGATCGGTGACGGCGACGACCTGCATGACGTTCAGGTCGAGGAGCCGTTGGACGCGTTGGCGCACGGCGGCCTCGGACAGCCCGACGGCGGCGCCGAGCTTGGTGTACGGGAGCCGACCGTCCTGCTGGAGCTGTTCGATGATGGCCAGGTCGGTGTCGTCGAGATGGGGGGCTCGAGCCATGGGGGCCGCTTCACCCCGTCTTGATCATGACGTGCTTGAGCTCGGTGTAGGCCTCGATGGCGTACACCGACATGTCCTTGCCGACGCCCGACTGCTTGAAGCCGCCGTGCGGCATCTCGGACACGAGCGGGCCGTGGTCGTTGACCCACACGGTGCCGAACTGCATGGCGTTGGCCATGCGGAGCGCCCGGCCGACGTTCTGCGTCCAGACGCTGGCGGCCAAGCCGTAGTCGACGCCGTTGGCCCAGGCGAGGGCCTCGGTCTCGTCGGCGAACCGCTGCACGGTGACGACGGGTCCGAACACCTCGCGCTGGATGATCTCGTCGGTCTGCTTGGCGCCGGCGACGACCGTCGGCTGGAAGTAGAAGCCCTTGCGGTCGGCCACCGAGCCGCCCGTGACGACCTCGGCGCCCTTGCGCACCGCTCGCTTCACGAAGCCCTCGACGCGCTTGAGCTGCTCCTTGGACACCACCGGGCCGAGCTCCACGCCGTCGCCGTCGGGGTCGCCCATCACGAGAGACTCGGCGGCGGCGGCCAGTCCGGCCACCAGCTTGTCGTGGATCTTCGGACCGGCGAGCACGCGGGTGGCCGCGGTGCAGTCCTGACCCGAGTTCCAGTAACCGAAGGCGCGCACGCCCGCCACGACGGCGTCGAGGTCGGCGTCGTCGAACACCACGACCGGCGCCTTGCCACCGAGCTCGAGGTGGACGCGCTTGAGCGTGTCCGACGCGCTGCGCATGATGGCCTTGCCGGTCGTCACCTCACCCGTGACCGACACGATGGCCACCTTCGGGTGGGCCACGAGCGACGCGCCGCAGTTCTCGCCGTCGCCGGTGACGACGTTGAACACGCCGGGGGGGAAGACGTCGGCGGCCAGCTCGGCGAGACGGAGGGCGGTCAGCGGCGTGAGCTCGCTCGGCTTGAGCACGACGGTGTTGCCGGCCGCGAGCGCGGGCCCGACCTTCCAGCCGGCCATCATCATCGGGTAGTTCCACGGCGCGATCAGTGCCGCGACGCCGAGGGGCTCTCGGCGCAGGATCGACGTGTAGCCGCCGAGGTACTCGCCCGGGGCCTGCGTCATCGACGTCCGCGCGCCGGCGGCGAAGAACCGCAGGTTGTCGACCATGAACTCGATCTCGGGCGGCACGATCGACAGCGGCTTGCCGACGTTTCGGCTCTCGAGGGCGATCAGGGTGTCGGCGTCGGCCTCGATGGCGTCGGCGAAGCGGTTGAGCGCGGCGGCCCGCGTCGCCGGCGACGCCGTGCCCCACGACCCGAACGCCCTGGCTGCGGCCTTGACCGCCTTGTCGACGTCGGCCTTGCCGGCGGAGGTGACGTGGACGATGACCTTGCCGGTGGCCGGTTCGACGACCGGGTCCGTGCGCCCATCGCTGCTGCGCGACCACTTGTTGTCGATGAAGCTTCCCCTGTCGGAGAACGCCTGCGGATCGGACACGTGACGACCTCCTCACGGCGCGTGGGGTCGCGCGGTGGCGCCACGATCTTTGTCGCCATCGGTGCCCTAAGGCAAGGGAATCCATGCCTGAACACCCCGTTCACAATGGAATCCTTTGACGAATTGGGGCAGTGAGCGCAGGTCGGGCCTGCGGTGGTGTGGAATGATTTCGTCGATGCACCGACACGGATCGGCCGACGGGATCACCAACGACTGCTGCCGCTCCGCCCTCGGGGGAGGGATCGTCGGGCTCCGACGGATCGAGGAGTGGTCCACCACATGAGCACCACGGCTGTGTCCGCGCCCGGCAGCGTCGAGCTGTCGGGCGTCACGAAGCGGTTCGGGACGATGGTGGCGGTCGACCACGTCGATCTCGTCGTACGACCGGCTGAGTTCCTGTCCCTCCTCGGGCCCAGCGGCTGCGGCAAGACGACCACGTTGCGCATGCTCGCCGGCTTCGAGCAGCCCGACGAGGGCAGCATCCGCATCTCCGGTCAGGAGGTCGCCGGGGTTCCCCCGCACAAGCGGGACGTGAACACGGTGTTCCAGCAGTACGCCCTCTTCCCGCACATGACGGTGTGGGACAACGTGGCGTTCGGGCCGCGCAGCCGGAAGGTGCCCGAGTCCACCCTGCGCGCGCAGGTCGACGAGATGTTGGGCATCGTCCGCCTCGCCGACTTCGCCAAGCGCAAGCCAGCCCAGCTGTCGGGCGGACAGCAGCAGCGCGTGGCGCTGGCCCGGGCTCTGGTCAACCGTCCGGCCGTGCTCCTGCTCGACGAGCCGCTCGGCGCGCTCGACCTCAAGCTGCGCCAGGCCATGCAGCTCGAGCTGAAGCGCATCCAGCGCGACGTGGGCATCACCTTCGTGTTCGTGACCCACGATCAGGAGGAGGCGCTCACCATGTCGGATCGCATCGCGGTCATGAACCAGGGGCGCATCGAGCAGCTCGGCACGCCGCACGAGATCTACGAGGTGCCGTCGTCGGTGTTCGTCGCGGGCTTCATCGGGTCGGCCAACCTGCTGCCGGCCGAGGTGCTGAACGCTTCCGGCGGCGTGGTCACGGCCCGGCTGAAGGCGGGTGCCGAGGTGACGGTGTCGGCCGATCACGCCCGGTTCGGCAATGCCGCCAAGCTCACGGCCATGGTGCGTCCCGAACGGCTCCAGCTCACCGCCGTGGAGCCGGTCACCCGGGAGAAGCTGGCCGCCGTCGTCACCGAGACGATCTTCCAGGGCGCCACCAGCAAGGTCATCGCCAAGACGACCGATGGCACCGAGCTGGTCGCCCACCTCGAGGCCGACGACGCCCGCGTCGCCTCCGGCGACCGCGTCTGGGTCACCTGGTCGCCCGGTTGCGTGTACCTCCTGCCCGAGTCGACGACCATCATCGGTGCCACCACCACCGACGTCGACGAGGTCGAGGCCTCGCTCTAGGAACCCCGCAGCACCTCACCACCCGCAGCACCCACCACCCGCAGCATCACCACCCAGGAGAACCCCATGACCCGTCCCACGTTCAGTCGGCGGAGCTTTCTGCTCGGCGCCGGCGCAGCCGCCGTCGGCGGACCCGCGTTCCTCGCTGCCTGTGGCAGCGGGAGCGGCTCCGGTGGCAGCGGCTCGGTGAGCTGGGCCAACTGGCAGCTGTACATCGAAGACGACAACGCCAAGACGTCGCCCACGCTGAAGGGCATGGCCGCCGCCACGAAGCTGAAGGTCAACTACCAGGCCGTCATCGAAGACAACAGCAGCTTCACCGCCAAGTTCGAGGGCAAGCTCGACAAGAAGCAGGCCATCGGGTTCGACCTCGTGGTGCTCACCTCGTGGATGGCCAGTCGATGGATCAAGAAGGGCTGGGCGCAGCCGTTCGACGATGCCAACCTGCCGAACAAGAAGAACGCGCTCGACCGGCACCTGAACGACGCGTTCGACCCGGGCCGGAAGTTCTCGCTGCCCTACGCCGAAGGGCAGACCGGCATCGCCTACTTCCCCGACAAGGCGGGCATCGAGATCAAGAGCCTCTCCGACTTCCTGAAGCCGGAGCTGAAGGGCAAGGTGTCGCTGCTGTCCGAGCTGCGCGACTGCGGCGGGCTGTTCCTTCTCATGATGGGTGTCGATCCGGGGAAGGCCACGAAGGCCGAGATGCTGGCGGCCATCGCCGAGGTGGGCAAGCTCAAGTCCGCCGGCCAGTTCTACGCCGTGACCGGCAACGAGTACACCGACCTCTTGAGCCGTGGCGACATCGTGGCCGCCATCGCCTGGTCGGGTGACGTGGCGGCGCTCCAGGCCACCAAGCCCGAGCTGCAGTGGGTGCTGCCGGCCGATGGCGGCATGAGCTTCATCGACCAGTTCGTCATCCCGATCGGGGCGAAGAACAAGAAGGGCGCCGAGCAGGTCATCAACTACCTCTACGACCCCAAGGTCTCGGGGCCGCTGTTCGAATCGATCCAGTACGTCTCGCCCGTGAAGGACGCCGGTTCGGCCATGTCGGCCGAAGCCGCCAAGAACCCGCTCATCAACCCGCCGGCGGGCGCCAAGATCTTCGCGTTCCGGGATCTCGAGGCGGCGGAGGAGACCGAGCTCGAGGACGCCTGGACGAAGGCGACGCAGTAGTCGGCCATGGCGAGCTCGGACGAACGACGCCCGGCGCGGTGGTACGTGCCGTGGCTGCTGGTGGGCCCCGGTGTGCTGTGGCTCATGTTCTTCTTCGTGATCCCGCTGTTCAGCCTGGGCCGCACGTCGCTGCAGGACAACGGGTTCTCGAACTACACCCAGGCGTTCAGCGACCAGGGCACGGTGGTGGTGCGCACGTTCGTCTACGCGCTCGCTTGCACGGTGCTGTGCCTGGCCATCGGGTATCCGCTCGCGTACTTCATCGCCATGCGGGGCGGGAAGCGCAAGAACCTGCTGCTCGCGCTCGTGGTGCTGCCCTTCTTCACCACGTACCTCATCCGCACGATCGCCTGGGTGGTGCTGCTGCGCAACGACGGCCCGGTGGTGAGCGTCGTCGGGAGCCTCGGCCTCACCGGGGTGTTCAAGGCGGTCGGCCTCATGGGGTCCGACGGGCAGGTGTTCGGCAGGGCGCCGGCCGTGGTCGGCGCACTCACGTACAACTTCCTGCCGTTCATGGTGCTGCCGATCTACGTGAGCCTGGAGAAGATCGACAAGCGGCTGCTCGAGGCGGGTCCCGACCTCTACGCCACGGGGAGTCGAACGTTCCGCAAGGTGACGCTGCCGTTGTCGCTGCCGGGCGTGTTCGGCGGCAGCCTGCTGACGTTCATCCCCGCGTCGGGTGACTTCATCAACTCCACGCTGTTGGGCAGCCTGCGCACCACGATGATCGGCAACATCATCGAGAAGAACTTCCTGAAGCCGGCGCTGCGCCCCGAGAGCTCGGCGCTCAGCTTCGTGCTCATGGCGCTGATCCTGATCGGTGTTCTCGTCTACGCTCGCCTGCTCGGCACCGAGGACCTGCTGTGAGCTTCGTGCGCCGGTACGCCCTGGGCGTGTGGGCCGCCATCGCGCTGGCCTACCTGTTCCTGCCGATCTTCGTGATCGTCCTGTTCTCCTTCAACGACCCTCCCGGGCAGAAGAACTACGAGTGGGGGAAGTTCAGCCTCGACGCCTGGCTCCATCCGTTCCAGGACGAGAACATGAAGAACGCCTTCTTCCTGAGCGTGAAGGTGGCGGTCGTGGCGGTGACCGTCTCGGTGGTGCTGGGCACCGCGATGGCCCTGTCGCTCGTGAAGTACCGGTTCAAAGGCAAGGGCTTCGTGAACACGCTGCTCGTGCTGCCGTTGACGATGCCCGAGGTCGTGCTCGGCTTCTCGCTGCTCACCCTGTTCGTCACCGCCAACGTGTCGACCGGCTTCCTCACCATCGTCATCGCCCACGTGATGTTCTGCGTGAGCTACGTGGCGACCACCGTGAAGGCGCGCATCCGGGGCTTCAACTGGAGCCTCGAGGAGGCGGCTGCGGACCTGGGGGCCGCCCCGTGGCGCACGTTCCGCAAGGTGACGTTCCCGATCATCGCCCCCGGCGTGTTCGCCGCCGCCCTGCTCACGTTCGCCCTGAGCCTCGACGACTTCATCATCACCTACCTCAACTCGGGGAACGAACCGACGTTCCCGATCTACGTGTGGCAGTCCCAGCGATCCCGCATCCCACCCCAGATCAACGTGTTCGGCACCCTGGTGCTGCTCGTGTCGGCGGCCCTCGCAATCAGCGGGGTCCTGATCCAGCGGCGCCGCGAGCGGGCGACGGGCTAGCTTTCCCTGCACCATGCCGAGTAGCCGCAGCAGCGCTCCCCGCATCGCGCTGGCCCCCGAGGGGTCGCCCGCCTGGATGGCCGAAGCGATCGAGGACGGCGGTGCCCAGATCACCGAGCTGGCCGACGCCGAGGGTCTCGTGTGGGGGGCCGCCAAGGACCCCATGACCCTCGCCGGCACGCTCGAGACTGCCCCGCACCTCAAGTGGGTCCAACTCCCGTACGCCGGGGTGGAGAACTACGTCCACCTCATCGACGAGGATCGCATCTGGACGTGTGGCAAGGGCGTGTACGCCGAGCCCGTGGGGGAGCTGGCCCTCACCTTGGCGCTGGCCGGCATGCGGGGCATCAGCCACTACGCCCGAGCCGCCGAGTGGACCGGCCCCCGCGGCACCAACCTGCAGCGGGCCAGGGTCACGATCCTGGGCGGCGGGGGCATCACCGAGGTCCTGCTGCGGCTGCTCCAACCGTTCGACTGCCACGTGACGGTGGTGCGCAACCGCGCCGAGGACATGCCCGGGGCCGACGACGTGCTCGATGCCGACCGCCTGCACGACGCGCTGCCCGGCAGCGACCTCGTCGTGCTGGCGTTGGCGTTGACCCCCGACACCGAGGGGATCATCTCGCGCTCGGAGCTCGACCTGCTCGAACCCCACTCGTGGATCGTGAACGTGGCGCGCGGCAAGCACATCGTGACCGACGACCTCGTCGAGGCCCTGCGGGCGGGCACCATCGGCGGGGCCGGGCTCGACGTCACCGAGCCGGAGCCGTTGCCTGCCGAGCATCCGCTCTGGTCGCTGCCCAACTGCATCATCACGCCCCACGTCGGGAACACGCCCGACATGGCCGTGCCGTTGCTGGCCGCCCGCGTCACCGAGAACGTGCGCCGCTACGCCGCCGGCGAGGACCTGATCGGCCTGGTCGACCCCGACCTCGGCTACTGAGCGGCTCGTCGTGTCGACACTCGACGCTGCCGCGCTCGCGGGCCTGCTGGCCGACGCCGACCGACGTCGAGTCGTCGCCGCGCTGGTGCTCGACGCCACGGACCTGGCGGCGATCGAGCGGCTGTCGGGTCTGTCCGTGACGCCCGCCGGCAAGGCGCTGGCCCGGCTGCTCGAGTCGGGCCTCGTGGTTCGCGGCAGCGACGGCACCCTGCACCTCGTCGGCGAGGCGTTCGCCGCCGCCGCTCGCGCCGCGGCCGAGGCCCGGCCGGCCGAGGTGAGGCACGACGGGCCGCCCGAGGTGGCCCGCGTCCTCGACGCCTTCGTGCGCGACGGCCGGCTCGTGTCGATCCCCACCGCCAGGGCGAAGCGGCTCGTGGTGCTCGACCGGCTGGCCCAGGACTTCGAGCCCGGTCGTCGCTACAGCGAGCAGATGGTCAACCTGATGCTCGGCAAGTGGCACGCCGACACCGCCGCGCTGCGCCGCTACCTGGTCGACGAGGACTTCCTCGACCGGGCCGACCGCCAGTACTGGCGTTCCGGCGGCTCCGTCCCCGACTGACGGCCGTCTCAGGCGGCGGTGGTGCGCCGGCCGCCGCCCCACATGAAGCCGTCGAACAGGAAGTGCGAGCCGCCGATCGTCATGTACACGAGCGCGTACGCCTCGCCCGGGAGGGTGCGCCGCACGAGCAGGATCGCCGCCGTGCAGCTCAGCGCGATCAACGCGAGCAGGCGGCGCCGACCCACGGCGTGCAGCGCCCGATGCAGGCCGGTGCCCGGCGCTCCGAAGCGCCGACCGAGCGTGGCGTCGAGCACGAAGAAGTACTCGAAGGAGTGCGCCGCCACCAGTGCCAGCAGCCCCGCCACGGGATCGACGACGGCGGCGGCGAGCGACAGCCAGTAGGCCACGAGGTAGAGGCGCTTGGCCGGCGACGGCGGACGCGACCCGGCGAGCACCCTGCGGGCGGCGAACGCCGTGAACGCCGCTGCGGCCACCAGCGCCCACGGGGCGAGGGGCGACGCGCGGTCGAGACCCGACACGATGTGGTCGTTGATGCCACCGAATCCGAGCGCGTCGACGCGCTCGAGACGCCCGGGAAGCCACAGCACGAGGGCCGCCGTCATGACGAACGGTCCGAAGATGATGCCCTGCTCGATGCGGCGACGGTCCTGACCGGCGCTGCGGCCGTAGAGACGGACGATGCCGTACCGCTGGCGCAGCGTGTGGACCAGGTTCCAACCCGCCGCCACGACGGCCACGTACTCGAGCCCGGCTCGCCGCAGCAGCCACGAACCGACGAGCACGACCGGGATGCCCGCGGCGTACACGACGGGATGTTTGCGTCGCGTCGGGGCGTCGCTGGCGAGCAGGAACGGCGTCACCGCCTGGTGGACGAGCGAGAACAGCAGGATGACGCCGGCGGCGGTGCGCACGTCTCGGCCGTGCAGGGCGTGGACCAGGGCGAACACCGGCAGCCAGCCGAACGCGCTGACCACGTCGGCGGAGGGGGAGCTGATCCAGCGCCACGGGGCGGAGGTGCGCGCGTCGACGGTCGCCAGGGCCACGCTGGATTTCTAGTCCACCATCGCCCGTCGCGCACCGAGGCGCTCCGCTGCGTGCCGCTGGGCGGTCCGGCCTAGGGTCGGGACATCGCCCGGTCGCACTACGACACGCTCGGCGTGATGTCCTCGGCCTCGTCCGAGGACATCCACGCCGCCTACAAGCGCCTGGCCCGGCGCGCCCATCCCGACGCCGGCGGTGACGCCCGGCTGATGGCGGCCATCAACGAGGCCCATCGGGTGCTGTCCGACCCGGGCCGTCGGGCTCGGTACGACGCCGGCGAGCGGGGGGCGGTGGTCACGTCGACACCGTCGTCCGCCAGGGCCGCCGAGACCGACGTGTTCCACGACTCGGACGACGACGTCGACTTCGTCCCCATGGCCGCGTGGCAGCGACGCCTCCCGATGTGGGCCATCCTCGTGCTCGGCTCGCTGTTCACGGTGTTCCTGTTCACGGCGTACGCCACCAGTGGCAAGGGCACGACGACCACGACGCTGCCGCCGGTCGACGGTCAGTTGGTGGTCGGCTCGTGCGTGCACCAGGCGGAGGGCGGATTCGTCGAGGAGATCGGGTGCGGCGGTCGTCGCGATGGCGTGGTGATGGCGCTCGTCCGGGTGGGCGAGCGGTGCCCGGCCGGCACCGAGGGGATGGGTCGCCGCGACGCGGACGGCTACGCCTGCATCACGCGGAACTGAGCACCAGGCGCACGCCGAGGTTGTCGGCCGGCGCCACCACCTGGTCGCTGCCGGCCGCTCGGGCGCCGGGGACGCCGGCCGGGTCGGCCACCCGGAAGTGGACCGCGTACAGGCGCCCGGGTCGGCCACCCAGCCAGTCCCGTTCGGCCACGCGGCCCGGTGTGGCCACGAGCACGCGTCCGCCACCCGGCCAGGTGACGGTGCGCCAGTCGACGCCCTCGTCGACGCAGGCGCCGTCGAGGACGTGGCGGAACAGACGGTCGGCGCGCTCGAGGTCGGCGACCACGTGGGTGATCTGGGTGAGCTCGGCCGGTGCGCACCGGGCCGTCGGAAGGTCGTACGTGTGCGGCTGTGGCTCGAACGCGCCCGACGACTGGGCCAGCTGGATGACGATCCCGCACGACGTCTTGGGATGCAGGAATGCCTCCATCCAGTTCGGGTCGTCCATGCGACCGGCCAGGACGGGGAACCCGGCAGCCTCTGCGGCGGCGATGGCGGCGTGGATGTCGGGCACCTTGAACGTGAGGTGGTGGGCGCCGGGGCCCGACGCATCGAGGAAGCGGCGCAGGAAGTCGTTCTCCTCGGTGTTCCGGGGTTCGAGGCCCTCGACCTTCATGCCGTTGGCGAACACGACCTGGGCGAACCGGAACCCGGGCGCGTCCGACCCGCCGATGTGGGTGCCGCCCAGGTCGCCGACGTAGCGGGGCCACAGGTCGGACAGCCGCTCGGCGGCGACGGCGAGGTGGTCGAGGTCGATGGCGTCGGGCACGCCCGCCATGTTGGCGACCGGGCGCCCGGGAGGACCAACCGAGTGGATGAGCGCCCTCCGGATCGCTACCATGCGGGGCCCCGGGCGATTAGCTCAGTCGGCTAGAGCGCTACGTTCACACCGTAGAGGTCCGCGGTTCGAGCCCGCGATCGCCCACTCGCACGAACTGGTCAGTGAAGGTGGAGCCTCCCGCAAGGGAGGCTCTTCGCTTCCCGGACGAGGGCGCCAGGGGTTCGGGTGCGACCGAGCGAGCGCGACCAGACCCGCGCCTGGGTCGCTCTCGCCCCGGACGTGTGGCGTCGTGAGTGCCACGAATCGAGGCTCACGTCGGACGCCGTGAGGCCGATGGTGCGACATGAGCGCGCGGGCTGATCATGCGGGAACGGACGGCTGGACCGGTCGGCCTCAGGCCGCGCGCGCGGTGCGCGTGCTCGTGGCGCTGGCGCCGTTGCCGGCGACGATGCTCAGTTCGTACGCCATCACCCACTCGTGGTCGCGACCGTCCGGCGGCCCGGCGCTGGTGCTGTGGTGGCTGACCCTGCTCGCCTCGGCCGCCGCCGTGTCGATCGTCGTCGAGCGCCTGGCCCGGCGCTTGCTTCCGTTGGCCACCCTGCTTCGACTCTCGCTCGCCTTCCCCGACGCGGCGCCCTCGCGCTTTCGCGTCGCGCTCCGCGACGGCAATCCGAAGCTGGTGCAGAAGCGGCTCGCCGAGCAGGGTCGGACCGGCATCCCCGGCGGCAGCAGCGCCGTGGCCGCGTCGCTGCTCGGACTGGTGACCTCGCTCGGCAGCCACGACCGCCAGACGCGTGGCCACTCCGAGCGGGTCCGGGCGTACTCGATGCTGATCGGCGACCAGCTTGGACTCGACGCCGAGACCGCCAGCAAGCTCCAGTGGGCCGCGCTGCTCCACGACGTGGGGAAGATGACGGTGCCGGCCGAGCTGCTCAACAAAGTCGAACCGCTCACCGACGCCGAGTTCGGCACGATCCGCACCCACCCGGCGGCCGCGGCGCGCATGCTCGAGCCCCTGGCCGCGTGGCTGGGCGACTGGCGGTTTGCGGCGACGCAGCACCACGAGCGCTACGACGGTCGCGGCTATCCCCAGCGTCTGGCGGGCGAGCACACCGCCCTCGCGGCGCGCATCGTGGCGGTGGCCGACGCGTACGACGTCATGACGACCGTCCGGTCGTACAAGTCGCCGATGTCCCACGAGTCGGCACGCCAGGAGCTCGTCCGGTGCGCCGGCAGCCAGTTCGACCCGGCCGTGGTCCGGGCGTTCCTCGCCGTCTCCATCGGCTCGTTGCGTCGGACCACCGTCCCGCTCGCCTGGCTGGCGCAGCTCTCCTACCTGCGCACCGCGGCGACGGCGACGATGGTGTCCGTCGTGGGAGCGGCCGGCATCGTGGTCGGGGCGTCCATGACGCCGGCCTCCGCTTCGGACGCGGCCGCGCCGACGGTGATGACGACCTCGCCGTCGACCATGACGACCAGCCCGGCGGGCGGAGATGCACCGGCGGCACTCGCGGCGAGCGGCTCCAGGGACCCATCGGGTCCCACTGCGCCGCCGACCACGGATGGTGCGGCGCCGACCTCCACCTCGCTGCCGGGGGCGGACACGAGTGTCGCGGCCTCCCCGCCGCCGACCGTCGGTCCGTCGGGTTCGCTGCCGACGGCCACCATCGCGCCCGGGCGGGCCGAGCTCGGCTCGGTCGCTCCCGTCGCGGCGACGCCGCCGACGACCGTGCCGCCCGTGGCCGCGTCACCGACGACGGTGGCGCCCACGACGGTGGCGCCCACGGCGTGCGCCCAGCTCCGCGGCGGTGCCACGAGCCAGCGCGCCGCCGACCTGCGTGGCTGCGACCTTCGCGGTCTCACGCTCTCAGGGGCTGACCTCACCGGTGCCGACCTGACCGGTGCGGACCTCAGTAGCGCCACGCTGGACCAGTCGTCGTTCAACAACACCGTGCTCGTGGGAGCCGATCTCCGCGGTGCGCACGTCACCAGGGTCGGGTTCGAGCACAGCGATCTGACCGACGCCCGACTCGACGGTCTCTGGGCCGATCAGGTCGGCTTCACTGGCGCGGTGCTGCGACGCGCCCGTCTGTCGTCGATGTTCCTGTCGAGGGGGAACTTCGACGCCGCCGACCTTCGGGACGTCGTCGCCGACCACCTGCGCGTCGGTGGCGTGGCGATGCGCGATGCCAACCTCGCCGGGGCCAGGCTGGACCACGGCGACCTGTCCGGCACCGGCCTCGATCGAGCGGTGTTCGACCGGGCCGACCTCACGGGCAGCGATCTACGCGGGGCCACGCTCAACGGCACTCGCTTCGCCAACGCCAAGGCGGACGGCGTGAACCTGTCGGGCGCGTCCGGGGTCCCGGCGGCGGCGGCGGGAGCGACGTGGGCCGGGGCGACCTGTGCGAACGGTGCGCCGGCCGCGCCGTCCTGCTACCCCTGAGCGACGCCGCGGCTGCGGGCGCCGGTGCAGCGAGCGGATCCGGGCGCACGGCCGCGTTGTCGTGACCCGGCTACGGGGTGCTAGACCACGCGACCATGGGGGAAGCAGCGCTGCAGGGTGTGCTCGTCGTCGACGTGTCGTCGGGGGTGACCGGTGCGTTCGCCGGCAAGCTCCTGGCCGACCTCGGCGCGGATGTCGTGATCGTGGAGCCGTCGGGGGGCTCGGCGGCTCGCGGCCACGGGCTGTTCGACTACCTGTCGGGCGGCAAACGCTCGGTGGTGCCGGTCGACGACGCCGCGGTCGACGGCTGGCTCGACGCGGCGGACGTCGTCCTCACCGACGGCACGTCCCGCTGGCACGCTGCCGCGGTCGACCAACGAAACGGCGCCACCGTCGTCATCGACACGTCGCCGTTCGGGCGCAGCGGTCCGTACCACGAGTGGCAGGCGAGCGATCTCGTCACGTGGTCCATGGGCGGGTACCAGTACTTCACGGGCGCGCCCGATCGCGAGCCGCTGTGGCTGCCCGGGCCTCACGCGTCGTTCCACACCGGCGCCCACGCTGCGTTCGCCGCACTGGTGGGGCTCCATGAACGCGAGCGCTCGGGGCGCGGCCAGCGCGTCGAGATCAGCGAGCTCGAGGCCGTGCTCACCGCCCACGCGTGGCTCGTGACGTCGTGGGCGGCGTGCGGGCTGCTGCTCGGGCGCCAGCCGTTCGACCTGATCCGCTGCACGGACGGCTTCGTCTACGTGATGCGGATCGTCCCGAAGGACGAGCTGTTCGTGATGATCGACCGCCCGGACCTGGGGGACGAGAACCTGACCGTCGACATCCCGACGTGGAACGCCAACATCCCCCGCATCTTCGCGGCGGTGGCCGAGTGGGCCGCGGACAAGACCGTGGCCGAGGTGGTCGAACTCGGTCAGCTGCTGAGGGTGGCCGTGACGCCGGTGGTGGACGGCAGCGACGTGCTGGCCGACGAGCAGCTCGAGGCCCGTGGCTGGTGGGAGCGCGAGGGCGCGACCGCGTTCCCTGGCCAGCCGTACAAGTTCTCCGCCTCGCCGTCGGCCCGGCGCGGGCCCGCCCCGACGATCGGGCAGCACTCGGCCGACCGGCCGCCGGCGCCCCGGCCCGCCTCGGTGGCCGTCGGCGACGCGCCGACCTCGGCTCCGCTCGAGGGGTTGCGCGTCATCGAGGTGACCACCAACTGGGCCGGCCCGGTGGCCGGACGGTTCCTCGCCGACCTCGGCGCCGACAGCGTCAAGGTCGAGTGGGCCACCCGCCCGGCCACGCGCGCCCTGTTCTGGGTCGGACCCACGCAGGACCTGCAACGCCAACCCCACCACCGGGCCATGTACTTCTACGAGCTGAACCGCAACAAGCGCGGCGTGTGCATCGACCTGGCCAAGCCGGACGGCCGCGCCGCGTTCCTCGAGCTCGTGAAGTCGGCCGACGTGGTGCTCGAGAACAACTCGGCGCGCGTCATGCCCAACCTCGGGCTCGGCTACGACGACCTCAAGGCGGCGAACCCGAAGATCATCATGGTGTCGATGTCAGGGTACGGCGCCGATGGCCCGCATCGCGACTGGGTGGCCTACGGCGCCAACATCGAGACGACGAGCTCGCTCACGTCGATCACCGGCTACCCCGACGGCCAGCTCTCGCGCACGACGCTGTTCTACGCCGACCCCGTGTCGGGGAACTACGCGGCCATCGCCATCATGGCCGCCTTGCGGCATCGCGACCGCACAGGCGAGGGTCAGCACGTCGACCTGTCGCTCAACGAGGCCGGCATCACCTACTGCGCCGACGCGCTCCTGTCCTACGAGCGCACCGGCGAGTTGCGCCCGCCGATGGCCAACCGCGATCCGTCGGTCGCACCGCAGGGCGTGTACCGCTGCATCGGCACCGACAACTGGGTGGCACTCACGGTGCGGTCGGCCGAGGAGTGGCGGCGCGTAGCCACGCTCATCGGTCGAGACGACCTGGCGGAAGACGCCTCGCTGCACGAGCTCGTCGGCCGATGGGACCGTCACGACGAGCTCGACGCGGCGATCTCGGCGTGGACCGCAGGGCTCGAGCAGTACGAGGTGGCGCACGCGTTGCAGGGCCTGGGCGTGCCCGCCGGACCGGTGCTGGCCAACTGGCAGATCCTGCCCGACCCGCACATCCACGAACGTGGCCTCTACCAGACCATGGTCAACCCCGTGGTCGGCGCATACCCCACCACCACATGGCCCTGGCGCTTCGAGCGGACCCCGGCCGCGCTCACCCGCCCGGCGCCGCTGTTCGCCCAGCACAACCGCGAGATCCTCCACGAGGCCGGGCTCGACGACGCAGCGATCGCTGCGCTCTACGCCAGCGGCACCACGGCCGACGAGCCGACCCCGGCAGGCTGACCCGCCCGCGCGGATGTCAGCGCGCGTGGGCGGCCAGGTGCTCGAGCAGCAGCGCCGTCACACTCGCCGGCGCCTCGTCCGAGGCGAAGTGGCCGACGCCGGGCAGAACGACGAAGCGGTACGGCGCGGCGACGTGGGCGCCGGTGCCCTCGGCGGCGGCACGGCCGACGGTGGGGTCGCCGTCGCCCCACACGTACGTCGTGGGTACGGTGATGGGCCCGACGTCGGCGGCGAGCCGGGGCACGGCGCGGTACCACGCCAGCGCCGCCTCCATGGCCGGGCGCGTCCCGAGGACGCCGACGTACTCCTCCACGGTCGATGCCGGTACCCGGCCGTCGAGCAGCAGGCGTCGCAGGCGTCGGGCGTCGTCGGCCAGGAGCCGGTCGGAGGTGTCGCCGTCGAGAAACGCTCGGTGGTGGCGCGAGCGGTGCTGCTGGTCGCCCTCGGCGTCGCGCAGCGCGGCGGCGAACGACTGTGGGTGGGGGCGAGACAGCACGAACAGCGACGCCACGCGATCGGGGTGGCGGTGCGCCGCGGCCCACGCCACCATCCCGCCCCAGTCGTGGCCGACGAGGTGGAACCGACGGTCGGCCCAGCCGCAGGCGGCGGCCATCGCCAGCACGTCGTCGACGAGCACGTCGAGGTGGTAGCGGGACAGGTCGGTCGGGTCGGGGCGGGCTCCGGGGGAGTAGCCGCGCTGGTCGGGCGCGACCGCCCGGTACCCGGCGGCAGCGAGCGCGGGCAGCTGGGAGCGGTAGGCATGCCGTGACTGCGGGAACCCGTGGAGCAGCAGCGTCGGAGTTCCGTCCGTCGGGCCCGCCGCATCGACCGTGAACGTCAGCCCGTCGCGCGTGGCGAGGAAGTCCATCGGGCGATGGTAGGGGAGCCCGCGCGTGACGACGTGCGGGATGGCGGTGCACAATGCCCGGGGGCCGCCGCGCCGGTATCACCGGCCGTCGCCAGCGCTCTGCGTGGGGACGGGCGCCCCGGCGCCACTGCTCGAAGGGGAGGATCCTCGATGACCTTCGTCCGCCGGAACATCTGGACGCTCGGCACGGCCGCCGACCCGTGGGACCCGGTGACGCTGGGCTACGCGCACGCCGTGCAGGCCATGCAGGCCTTGCCACTGTCGGATCCGCGCAGCTGGCGGTACCAGGCCGCCATCCACGGCCTGGCCGGCACCACGCCGCCCACCGGCGCCCCGTGGAACGAGTGCCAGCACGCCACCTGGTACTTCCTGCCGTGGCACCGGATGTACCTGTACCAGTTCGAGCGCATCGTGCGGTCGTTCGTGATCGCTGCGGGTGGTCCGGCCGACTGGTGCCTGCCGTACTGGAACTACGAGGGGCCTGGTGCCAACGCGCTCCCGCGGGCGTTCCGGGCCCCGAAGCTACCGGGAGGCGCGGCGAACCCGCTGTTCGTCAGCCAGCGCGCACCGGGCATCAACGCCGGCAGCCCGATACCGGCGTCGGTCACCTCGTCGCAGCAGGCGATGGCATCGACCACGTTCACGAACCCGACGGCCGGGGGTTCGGCGGGCTTCGGCGGCCCGCGGACCGGGTTCGCCCACTTCGGTCCCGGGCCCGGGCTGCTCGAGAACCAGCCGCACAACATCATGCACGTGGTCGTCGGCGGCTCCGGCTTGATGAGCGACCCCGACACGGCGGCCCTCGACCCGATCTTCTGGCTCCACCACGCCAACATCGATCGCCTGTGGGAGCAGTGGCGACTGTCGGGACGTGCCAATCCCACCACGAAGACGTGGACCTCGCGCACCTACCGCGTACGCGACGACACGGGCAAGGCGGTGCGCATGCGCGTCGACGGTGTGCTCGACGCTCGGGCCCAACTCGACTACACCTACGATTCGATCCCGGCGACGCCGCATGCCGCCGCGCTCGCTGGGGAACCGGAACCGGAGGCGACGGTGACCGCAGCCCGAAAGCCCGTGATGGTGGGCCGCAGCACGGCGACGACCGAGCTGACGGTCGACGGCGCGTCGGCGCTCGTCGCGGTCGGCCCGCTGCCGCGCCGGCGCGGTGCGGCGGCGGCACCAGATGCGCCGTCGGCCCGCTTCAGCCTCGAGCTGTCGGACATCGTGGGTGACGTCAACCCGGGAGTGGTCTACGGGGTGTACGTGAACCTCCCCGCCGGCCACACGGAGGCGCAACTCGACGCGCACCGCGTCGGCCTCGTGTCGCTGTTCGGGATCGAGCACTCCCGCGGCGCCCGCGGTACCGCGGCCCAGCCGCTCCGCTACCTCTTCGACATCACGGGCCACGTGCGGGGCGCCGGCGACGCCGTGCGGGTGGCCCTGCTCCCGATGCCGGGGCTGGAGGCGCCGGCCCGAGGTGCCGCCCCGGCGCCGACGGTGCAGGTGGGGACGATCGCGGTGCTGGCGGGATGAGCGTCACCGTCCCGCGTCTGCGTGCCGAACGCACCTCGCGGTCGACGGTGTCGCCTCGGCGGCCGGGGATCCTCGTCGAGGTGCCGTGGGCGTTGCCGGTGGCGGCGTCCGCCGTGGCGTGGGCGCTGTACGTCGCGCTCCGGTTGCGCGGCGGCGACGGCGGTCATGCCCACCATCTGCTGCTCGCCGGCACGATGGCCGTGGCGATGATGGCGCCGCTCGCGGTGCCGCTGTGCGCGTCGGCGGCGCGGGCCACCGAGTGGCACCACGCCGGTGGTGCCGTGGCCTCCTCGTTCGCCACGTTCACCGGCGTGTGGGTGGCCGCCGGGGCGGTGATGCACGTCGGAACCGAGGCGTTGATGACGCTCGCTCCGGGTCGTGTCGTGGCGTCGGCACTGGCCGGGTGGGCCGCGATCGAGGTCGCGTCCCGTCGCCGCACGAGCCGGCTCGATGCGTGCGCGTGGGCGCGGCCCGTCTTCCCCGGGGCTCGGACGTCGGGCGCCGTCGATGCCGCCGCAGTGGCGGCCCGGCGCTGCGTGGGCACGTGCTGGGCGCCGATGGCGCTCACCGCCGTCGACCAGCGCGCCGCCGTGGTCGTGGCCGTGTCGGCGGCGGTGGTGGCCGAGCGCGTCGTGGCGCCCCGTCCCCGTCTGGTCGTCACCGCGGTCTTCGTCGTGCTCGCGGTCGTGGCCGGCTGGACGCTGCCATGAGCCCCACACGTCGCTCCCACGCCGGCCACCCGGTGCGCCCCGCCCTTCCGGCCGATCGGCCGACGTCGATCCGCATCCTCGTGCGTCCGCCGGTGGCGATGACGGCCCGCCAGGCCGCTGCAGTGGTGCGCGGCGCGCTGGCCCGCACCCGCTGGGGTGGTGGCCGCACGATTCGCGCCAGCGAGGTCGACGCCCCCGACACGAGCGCGGCACGTCACGACCTCGTGATCGACGTCGCGGCCACCGAGCGCTCGCCCGACGCCTACGCCACCCATGCGCACGATCTGGTGCAGCGCCTCTACGACACCGAGCGCTTCCTGCGCGTCGAGGCCGACATCCGCACCGCCGCGTTCGATCCCGACGGGCGCACCGTCACCGGGAACGGTGCGGGGCGCCGAGCGGCGGCCGGTGGGCAGGACGAGTGCGCGACCGACGCGGCCGCCGCGAGCCACGACTGGGCGCTCGAGGCCATGAACGTGCCCGCGGCGTTGGCGCTGATGGCGCCGGCGACGCGGGGTGGGCGCGGCATCAGGGTCGGCCACCCCGACTCGGGCTACTCCGATCACCCGCTGCTCGGCCCGTCGCAGCTCGACCTCGACCGCGACCGCGACGTCATCCGCGGCGACGACGACGCCCGCGATCCGCTCCGCACACCCAAGAAGTCGCTGTTCAACCTGCTGCCGAACCCGGGCCACGGCACCTCCACGGCCAGCGCGCTGGTCGGGGTAGGCGAAGGGGCCGCTGCCGGGCAGTTCCACGGTGTCGCCGCAGGGGCCACGCTCGTGCCCATCCGGGCCACGGAGAGCGTCGTGCAGGTGTTCGACACCGACGTCGCCAAGGCGGTCCGCTGGGCCCGCTCGCAGGGCTGCCACGTCGTCTCGATGAGCCTGGGCGGCAAGGGCCTGTTCGGTCTCGAGGACGCGATCCAGGAGGCGGTCGACGACGGCATGGTCGTGATGGCGGCCGCCGGCAACCAGGTCGGCTTCGTCACCGCACCGGCCTCGTACGGGAACTGCCTCGGCATCGGTGCCAGCACGGCGGCCGGCACCCCGTGGAGCGGCTCGTCTCGCGGTGGCCAGGTCGACGTGGTGGCACCGGGCGCATGCGTCTGGTCGGCCCTGTTCGACTGGAGGAGCTCGCCGCCGGGGTTCGTCCTGCGCCAGAGCCACGGGACCTCGTACGCGGTGGCGCACACGGCCGGCGTGGTGGCCCTGTGGCTCGCTCATCACGGCCATGCCGCGCTCGTCGAGCGCTACGGCAAGGCGAACGTCCAGCCGCTGCTGCTGACCCTGCTGCGCACGCCCGGCGTCTGCCGGCTCCCCGCCGGATGGGATCAGCGGAACTGGGGCGTGGGCACGGTCGACGCCCTGGCGCTGCTGCAGGCGCCGCTGCCGGCACCGCACGCGTTCGTGGCCGCACGGCGCTCGGCCGCCCCCACCGCCGAACGCGAACCGCTCGATCGGCTGGCGGCCAGCCTCGGCCGCCCCCGCGGCCAGGTGGCGACCCTCGTCGACCGCGAGCTCGGAGCGGGTGCCTCGACCGATCTCGACCTGCTCCGCCGGTTCGAGGGCGAGCTGGCGTTCCACCTGGCCGACCCCGACACCCGCGCCAAGCTCCTCGGTCGAGGGCATGGTCGGGGGCGGGGGCGCCGCGCCGTTTCGGCGGCGCCGG
This sequence comes from Actinomycetes bacterium, assembly GCA_031423915.1. Taxonomy (GTDB): domain Bacteria; phylum Actinomycetota; class Acidimicrobiia; order Acidimicrobiales; family Ilumatobacteraceae; genus JANMAT01. Next base: position 30,054 of record JANPGL010000833.1, read on the forward strand.
ATTCGGGCAACCTCCCGGGCGCGTCGCCGCAGCTGCGGGCCCGGCTCTCTGCCGGCGCCTGACCGCTGCGGGCGCCCCGGGCGCCCGACCTACACTCGGCCCGGGCCCGATCTGCGGAGGTGTCCATGGCCAAGCAGCAGCGCAGCCGAACGACCGACACCGGCGCGGCGGACCCACAAGGGCCCGACCGGTCCAAGCGCGCCGCGACCAGGAAGGCCGCCACCGCGAACGCACCGAAGAAGGCGCCTCCGGCCGCCCCGCCCACGACGGCGGAGATGGAGTCGGCGGCCCGCCAGGCGGCCGAACGGGCGTTCATCGAGGCCTCCACCGCCCGCGGCGAAGCGCAGGCGCTCGGGCCGTCCGGAGAGCTGGCCGAGGGCGCCACCCACGAGCTCGTGCCGGGCACCGGTCCCGACGACCCGCCGAAGGTGCGGCGCAAGCGCTTCAGCGCCGCCTAGCGCGACGCTCGCGCCGCTCAGCTCACGTCGAAGCCGCAGTCGACACGCATCCGACGCAGTCGCAGTGCGCCATCCGAGCGCTCGAAGCGGTGGGTGACCGTGCGCGGATGCTGGAGCGGCGCTCCGGCGGCGCGGGCATCGCTGTCGAGGTCGAGGCGGTTCCGTCGGAACAGGTCCTCGACGAAGAAGTGGGCGGACCCGGTGGCCGTGACGTGCTCGCCGGCGTCGTCACCGGTGTCGCCGACCGCGCCGCGCCGTCGCGATGGCTGCGCGCTCGCGGCCTCGCCGAGGTCGAGCTCGAGCTCGGCGTCCACGCCGAACGCCGCCAGGTCCATGCGGCCGGCGGCGACCGTCAGCGACGAGGCACCGGAGGCGGTCGGCTGACCGGCGGCGACGTCGCCCGCCGCCCCACGTCGACGCTCGCCGCGCTGCGGTGGCGTGCCGCGCCCGGCGTCGGTGGCGTCGGCCACGGTGAGAATGCCGTGGCGCACGAACGCCGTGGAGACCGCCTTGCGGTAGCGACCCTTCGATCGGCGTCCCGCCTCGTCGACCATCTCCCGCGCCACGGCCCGGTAGTACCCGTCGGTCACGGGTGCGTCCTGCACGGCGGCGATGAGCAGGGACGCCGAGAACGCGGCCACCTTGCGCACGCTCGCCGCCGTGCGCTTGCCGGTGTTGGTCTTCAGCATCTCGTCGATCACGCGCAGGAAGGCCGCAGTGAACACCCGCGAGAAGTTGTGCGGCTCGGAGGACAACCCGGTCGACGGCGCCGTCGTCGGCAGGGTCTCGGGCGCCACGTAGAAGAACGTGTTCACGGCGTCGCGCAGGCTGTTGGGGTCGGGCAGGTCGGGCCGCTGTTGACGTAGCGCCCAGCCCATCTGCTCGCCCAGTCGCGACACCCGGCTCGACTGGAAGACCGTCGAGCCGGGCAGCGCCGCGAACTCCCTGGCGATCTCCGGCACGGCCAGCGCGCTCAGCAGGGCCGAGATGTCGCCGAACGACTCGTGGAACGCCGCGACCTCGGCGTAGTTGGCGTCCCACAGCTCGGGGCGCACGGCATCGAGCACGGCGTGGCCGAACTCGTGCGAGACGATGTCGGGGCTCTCGCCCGTGGCGATGCGGAACTTCTTGCGCGTCTCCCGGTCGATGACCTCGGCGAGGTGGAAGCTGAGCTGGCCCCGGTCGTAGTAGGCGTTGACCTCGTGGCCCGCCTCGAGGTCGACGATCAGCTGCCGGGTGGCCTGCCAGCGAGGCGAGCCGGTCACCGCCTCGAGCCACAGCGAGCGGGCGCGGTGCAGGGCGTCGGTAGCGGTCCAGTAGCGCATGCCGGAGGAGCCGGGCGTGGCGTCGGGCTTCGGGACGTCCTGGGCGAACGCCAGCGGCCAGATGCCGCTGCGCAACGAGGTCGGCCGGGGCACGTCCATCGTGCGACCCGGCTTGCCCGGCTCTCCCGGGTCTTCCTGCCAGACGGTGATCGACGCGGCCATGGCGGTTCCTCCTCGTCCGTCCTGAGATGACGGCGGGCGTCACGATACGCGCCTTGGTCGTGCTGATCGGCCGCTGGCTGCGGGCTACCGTGTCGAAGAGGCGATCCAGGGCGCCTCCGGTCCGCGGGAAGGGCACAGCCCACCTGGTGCCGTACCAACCGATGTCGAGCCGACGTGCTCCTTTCCTGCCTGCGCACTGCGGACGCCCGGGCCTCGTCGGAGAGGACGCGCCGTGCCCATCGTTCCCCTACCCCCGCAACCCGACCTCGACCGTCTGAAGGGCGTGGCCAAGCAGCTGCGCGACGGCGTCCGCGCCGGGATCGACGGTGCCGTCGCGCTCGTCCGTCAGCACCATCCGCGCCATGCGGAGCTCGCGGCCGGTTCGCGCGCCGCCGCGTCGTTCACCCTGGCCGACGCCCAGCTGACGCTGGCCCGTCACCACGGGTTCGCCAGCTGGCCGAAGGCGCGCGCCCACATCGAGCTCGTCAACGGTCTGACCCGCTCCCCCCATCTGGTGGGGGCCGTGTCCGCTCCCGCCGACGAGGTGCTGCGCCTGGCCTGCCTGACGTACGGCGCCGACGAGCCGGCGCGGCCGGCCGCCGCGCTCGACGCGCTGCTGGCGCAGCCGGCGCTCGTCCGCGCGTCGCCGTGGACGATGGCGGCGTTCGGCGACCACGTCGCACTGGCCGCGCTGGTGCACGCCGACCCCGCTGTCGTTCGGCGCCAGGGTGGCCCCTACGGCTGGGAGCCGCTGCTCTACGCCGCGTACTCGCAGGTGCTCGCCCCGGCGGCCGGCGCCGACGACGTCGCCACCGTGCGCGTGCTCCTCGCCGCCGGAGCCGACCCGAACGTCGGCTTCCTGTGGGACGGCAACGTGCCGCCGTTCACGGCGCTCACAGGCGTGCTCGGCGGTGGCGAGGGCGCCCAGCCCCCGCACGCCCACTGGCGGGAGGTCGCGTCGTTGCTCCTCGATGCCGGCGCCGACGCCAACGACGCCCAGGCCGTCTACAACCTGGGGCTCGGCGATCGGGCGCGCGACGACACCGAGGCGCTCGAGCTCCTGTGCTCGCACGGGCTCGGTCGTGGCGACGGCGGGCCGTGGGCGCGGCGGCTGGCGCCCTACCAGGCCACGCCGGCCGACCTGTTGACGGAGATCCTCCAGCACGCCGCCGAGCACGGCCTGGTGCGACGGGCCGCCCTGGCGCTGGCCCACGGAGCCGACCCCGATCGTCGTGCCCTCCACCCGGTGTTCGGCGGGCACACGCCGTACGAGTCGGCGATGACGAACGGCAACCTCGCCGTGGCCGAGCAGCTCGTACGCGCCGGCGCAGACGTCCCCGAGCTCGACGGGGTCGCCAGGTTCACCGCGGCGTGCCTCGCCGGCGACGGCGCCGCCGCCCGTGCCGTGCTCGCCGTCGAGCCCGACGCGGTGGGACGGGCCCGCGACCGGGATCCCGCCGCCCTCGTGCGCGCCGCACGGCTCGGGCGGGGCGCGAGCGTCCGCCTGCTCGTGGGCCACGGATGGGACGTCAACGTCAAGCGGCGCACCACGGCGTTGCACGAGGCGGCGCTGCGTGGCGATGTCGACGTGGCTCGGCTGCTGGTGTCGCTCGGCGCCGACCCCGCGATCGTCGACGACGAGCACGGCGCCACCGCAGCCGGATGGGCCGCGTTCGCCGGCCATGCGGACCTTGCCGGTGAGCTGACCCCGGCGTCGTGAGCGCGTCGGCCGCGAGGTCGTCAGGCGTTTCACAAGTGCTGCACGACAGGGCCCGAACGCGCCCGGGCGTGCGTACCGTCGTCCTCGTCCCCGAGAGCGTGCGTTGCCGCGTTGCACCGGGAACGACCATCAACCATCGCCCTGTCGAGGAGTTCGTCGTGCGCCCTGCCCGTGTGTCCCGTTTCGTCATCGTCTCCGTCACCGCCGGCTTCCTGTCGCTCGGCGTCGCCGCGTTCGCCTCCACCGCGACCAGCGGCGCCGACCCGGTCGGTCCCGACCCGATGGGCCCGGCGCAGCACGGTCTGTGCACCGCGTTCGTGGCATCGGTGCAGGCGCACCCGACGAACATCGATGCGGCCATCTCGTTCCGCAACCTGCGGCGTGCCGCGGTGGCCGCCGGGTACACCGCCGACGAACCGGGCGTGATGGCGTTCTGCGGGGCGCACGGTGCCCCCGAGACCACGACCAGCACGACGACGTTCGTGGCCGACCCGGGGTTCTGAGCGGCTCGTCTACGGTCGGACGTGTGATCACGTCCGAGCAGTCCGCCTTCCTCGCCGAGCACCGCTGGGCGCTCCTCGCCACGACCCGCGCCGACGGCACGCCGCAGGTGTCGATGCTCGCCTACCACTGGGACGGTGCCGACATCGTGTTCTCCCTGCGCTCCTCCGCGGCGAAGTGGGCGAACGTCGCCCGTCAGCCGGGCGTGGTCGTGACGGTCACCGACGACGCCCGCTACCTGTCGGTGGCCGGCACCGTCGACCGGGTCACCGACGACCCCGAGAGGCGCGACCTGACGGTGCGGTTGCGCGACAGCCTGCTGCCCGAGCACTACGCGTCGCTCCAGGCCGACGTCGACGCCGGCCTCGACGCCCGCAAGCGGGTCGTCCTGCGGGTCCGACCCACGAGCGCCGTCGGCCGGATCTGAGCGGTCCCGAAACGGCACGAGACGGGGATCGGTCCCGGGCTGGCGGGTCCGAATCACACGAGATGCGTCCCGCAGCCCCGGTGCCACCCCGGGGTGAGCCAGGGGTCGGTGGGGGTAGCCTGGGCCTCCGTGGGGTGTGCGGAGGACCCGGGCCGCCCGGGGCGGGCATGAGTCGGCGCTGCGAGCGGCCGAGCTGTTCCGCGCCGGCGACCGTCGCCTACGGGTTCGCCGCCGACCGCCAACTGGCCTGGCTGGCCGACCTGGGCGAGGACCGCACGGCCTCGGGAGCCTTGTGCGAGGCGCACGCCGAGGCCATGGTGCTGCCCCGGGGCTGGTGGCTCGACGACCGTCGGACGGACGAGCCGACCCTGTTCCGAGCCCGCGAGCACCGGCCGACCGCCACCGAGCGCCGGGCCACCGGTGACGAGGTGCGCCGCCGTCGCGAGCCCCGCCGACCGCACGAGCTGGTGATCGGCGAGCAGTTGGCGCTCGACGCCGGCGTCGTCCCGCCGGCCGCCGCCGACGCCGCCGACGAGATGACCGAACTGGTGGATTTCGACGCCGTCGACGACACGGCCGAAGTGACGGACATCGACCCGGCTGACCAGGCCGACGACGGCGACCGCGACCCGAGTGCGCCCGATGTCACCGTCGAGCCGTGGACCCCGACGTTCGACGTGTCCGACGACCTCGGTGGGCTCCTCGATGCCTCGACCCCGTTGCTGGCCCGGGCGTTCGGTCGTCGCCGGTCCACCACCGGCCCGGTCGATCGCGGCTAGAACCGACAGATGCAGCCGATCCAGATCACCTGTCCGCGCTGCGGGGCTCAGGTCGCCGCCCGGTTCTACGGACCGTGCGGTGGATGTCACGATGACCTGCGGGCGAAGTTCGCGGGCGAGGCCCGCGACATCGAGGTGGCCGCCTACGAGCCGAAGATGAACGTCACCCCGAACGCGGTGGCGCTCAAGGACTAGACGCGCCAGCGCCCGACCCTCGAAAGGGTCGGGCGAAAGGGCGGGCGAAAGGGTCGGGCGGCTCTTGGTGTCGCGGCCGGTCAGGCGGCGGCGCAGTGCGCCGACGACCAGTCGGTCACCCGGGTCTCGGCGCTGCCGAGCTTGTCGATGCGGGTCTGCACCCGGGCGATGACCTGGCCGAGCCGCTCGGCCCGCTTGGTCTTGCCGTCGGCCTCGGCGGTGGCCTTGGCCTCGGTGAGCTTCGTCAGGCGTTCCTGGGCCTTGGCCTTGCCGGCGTCGATGCGCTCGAGCACGCTCGGGACCTTGGCGCAGTGCGCCGCCACCTTGTCGGCGCTCGGCGCGTTGGGGGTCGTGCCGTCGGCGGCGAACGCCGCGGTGCCGGCGCCCACGGCGAGGGCGGTGGCGAGACCGGCGGTGGCGAGGATGGTGCGGATGTTCATGGCGCTCCTTGGGGGCGGGGGGTTGATGGGCTCAGCATCCCGCCGAGGTGTGAGCGGGGTGTGATGGCGGCGTGAAGGGCCACGCAAGGCCCGTTGGGCGGGCGCGGGTCGGGATGGCAGGCTGGCGCCGGGACGACGGGGGAGGGCAACGTGCAGCCGGTGATCGACACGCCCGAGGAGCTGGGACTGAGCGGGGAGCGTCTGGCCAGGATCGGCGCCTTCTTCGACGAGCACTACGTGGCTCCCGGGAAGCTGCCGGGCGTGATCACCGCGGTCAGCCGGCGAGGTCGCCTGGCATCGTTCGATGTGCGCGGCCGCGCCGACGTGGCGCGGGGCACGCCGCTGGCCGCCGACACCGTGTTCCGCATCTACTCGATGACGAAGCCCATCGTCAGCGCGGCGCTGATGACCCTCTACGAGGAGGGCGCGTTCCAGTTGTCCGACCCCGTGTCGCGCTTCATCCCGTCGTTCGCCGACCTGCGGGTGTGGGCCGACGGCAACCCGGTGTCGTTCCGCACGAAGCTGCCCGAACGCGAGATGACGGTGCGCGACCTGCTGACCCACACGTCGGGCCTCACGTACGGATTCATGTACAACCATCCGGTCGACGCGCTCTACCGCCGGCGCGGCGTGGAGCGACCGAACCCGCTGGCCGTGAAGGAGAACGACGCGCCCGCCGCCACTGCGTCCGAGATGTGCGACCGGTTGGCCGACATCCCGCTGCTGTTCTCGCCGGGCACGAGGTGGGCGTACAGCGTGGCCACCGACGTGTGCGGCCGGTTGTGCGAGATCGTGTCGGGCACCACGCTCGACGTGGTCCTCCAGCGGCGCATCTTCGGCCCGCTCGGCATGGTGGACACGGGCTTCTCGGTGGCGCCGGACGCAGCCCACCGCCTCGCCGCCAACTACGCGGCCACCGCCGCCGACCCGCTGCGGCTCATCGACGATCCGTCGACCTCCGCGTACCGGTCGCCGCCGACCTTCCTGGCCGGTGGCGGCGGTCTCGTATCGACCGCGGCCGACTACCTCCGCTTCGCCCACATGCTCCTGGGCAAGGGAACGCTCGATGGGGTGCGCATCCTCGGCCGCAAGACCGTCGAGTACATGACCACCAACCACCTGCCGGACGGACGGGACCTGGCCGCCATGGGCCAGCCCGTGTTCGGGAACGCCCTCTACACCGGGATCGGGTTCGGGCTCGGGGTCTCGGTCGTGCTCGACCCGGCTCGCGCCCAGGTCGTGAACTCGGCGGGCAGCTACTCGTGGGGTGGTGCGGCATCCACCGTGTTCTGGGTCGATCCGGCCGAGGAGTTGGTGGTGCTGCTCCTCACCCAGCTGACGCCGTCGGCCACCTACCCGCTGCGCCAGGAGCTCCAAGCCCTGGCGTACCAGGCACTCGTCGACTGACTGCCAGCCTGCGGACCGCCCTACGTCCGGCACCCTCGGGTACCGTTGCCCGGGTGGAGATCCGCGAGACGGTGGAGCTGGCGGCGGCGCCGGACCTGGTGTTCGGCTGGGTCGACGACCTCGGGCGGTACCCGGCCTGGCTGGGCATCCTCACCCGGGTCGAGCCGTCGGGCGAGCTGACCTGGCTCGTCGACCTGCGGGGCAAGGTCGGGCCGTTCGCCCGTTCGAAGCGCTTGCGCATGCGGCGCACGATGCACGAACGCAATCGCCAGGCCCGTTTCGAGCGGCGCGAGAACGACGGCCGGGAGCACTCGCCGTGGGTGCTCGAGGTCGGCCTCGAACCCACCGGCACCGGTGGGACCCGGCTCACGATGCTGCTGTCCTACGGCGGGTCCCTGTGGGGCCCCGTGCTCGAACATGTCCTCCGGGACG
>JANPGL010000834.1:0-6140 GCA_031423915.1 Actinomycetes bacterium
ACGCTCAGCTCGCGCTGGCCGGGTGACCGGTAGAGCCAGCCACCGATCGTCCATCAGACCCCGGGCGTCGGCTGTGCCGTCGCGGGCGGTCGGATCGCTAGCATCGCGGTGTCGGGCGACATGAGGGTGGCAGCGTTGGATTACGTCGCGCAAGGCGGGTCAGTGACGCCGTTGCGTCCTGGACCGTGGGCCGCAGCACGCGAGGCAGAGGGTTGGTTCGGGGTGTCCGCGCCCGATCACATCTCGGCGGTCATGGGCGCTCCGGTGCCCTGGAACCACGTCTTCGTGACCCTCGCCGAGATGGCCTGCGCCACCCGCCGCGTTCACCTTCACGCCGCGTTCGGGAACAACCTGGCCCGATCCCCCGTGGAGTTCGCTCAGGCAGCGCTCGCGCTACAGGATCTGAGCGGGGGACGCTACGAGGCGGCGCTTGGCGCCGGCTGGGCTCGCGACGAGGTCGAAGGGATGGGCCTCACCTTTCCCGACGACCGGACCCGGGCCCGACAGTTCAAAGAGGCACTCCAGGTTGTTCGTGATCTCCTCCGCGACGGTGCCTGCCAGTTCGACGGCGAGCACTATCGCATCAACATCCGCGGGCTCTCCCCACTCTCGGACTCGCCACCCCCGCTGGTCGCCGCCGTCGCCGGCCCATGAACCGCAGCGAACGTCCCACCCCTGGTCGACCGGGTCGAGATCACACTTCCCGGTAGCGCCCACCCGATGATCGGCGGCACATGGGACGCTTCCCGCCTCGGGCAACTTCACTGGGATGACATCGCACGGATGTGCGACAGGATCCGCGCCGCGAACCCGTCAGTGCTCATCTCCTGCGGACTCGTCTACGGCGCCGGAGAACCAGCGGACGTCGCTCCGCTACGCACCGCATTCGGCAACGGCCTGATCTCGTCACTGATCGGAGACCCTGCTGACGTCGCCGCCCGTCTCGTCGAGTTCGCCGAACTCGGCATCGACCGCATCACGCTGATGCCCTTCGTCGAGGAGAGTCACGCCACCATCGCCCCGCACCTTCGCAGCTGACCGATGACAAAACACCGCAACAGACCTCGATCCCCGATACCGGGTTCGTTCTGCTCGCAGATCTCGAGCGACGATCGCAGCAGACCTCGCCGGGAGTCGGGTGCCGTGGGTTCGATTCGTGCTGAGCGAAGTGGCGCGCCGAGGGCCCCCGAACGTGTTGGCGGTGGGTGACACTCGCGACGTTCGTGCCGGCCGCGACGCGTTGCTGCCGAGCGGTTCGCCTGGGCTGGCGGGCGAGGGCGGGCCGGTGCCGGTTGGAGGTGTCGGTCACTCCGGTGGGTGTTGACTGGTGACGGCCCGGTGCCCTGCCGGTGGCACCAACTTTGGCCCGAGAACGGTCGTTGTGCTCTGGCAGACGCGATGGTCGGGCGGTCCAATCGGGTTGCCGATGCGCGCAGGCAGAGGTGGGCGTCGTGGTAGATCGTTCCGGTGAAGTGTCCCAGCCGCCGCGGCCGCGTGCATCGTGGCCCGCCGCGTCGGTGTGGCCTCCGCCGACGCCGGCCCTGCCGTACGCGGTTCCCCCCGTGCCGACACCGAAGCGGCGAGGCTCTCGTCGCGTCCTGGTCATCGTCGTCATCGCTGGCTCGGTCGTTGTGGCGATCTTGATCCTGCTGGGGCTCCTCTCTGGCTCCAGCGGTCCCGGTTGGCCCGGCGCGCCAGAACTGGTTTCGGGTCCCGCCGTGCCGCTTGTGTTGTCACCCACGACCCCACCGGGGTGGGCGTGGCCGGAAGCCGTCGGACCGTCCGGGCCTAGGGAGAGAGTCAGCGTCGGGGAGCTCACGATCTACCCCACCGCGGACGCATCGACGGGAGATGAGTGGGAACTCCGAGCTGTCGACGCCAACGACCGCGTGGTGTGGCACTCCGCGAAACGCCATGCAACGTACGTCGGGCTGTGGACGGACGGTCGCTTCGTGTACAGCCAATGGCGGTATCTCCAGAAGGCGAGCGACTTCATGCCCTTGGAGTCGGTCGACTACCTGCTTGTCGTCTTCGACTCGACGTCCGGCCGCGCGCTTTGGTGGTGCCTTCGGTCGTCTTTTTCCGACTGGACCGTGGACGTCGTCCCGCTCGGTGACACGGCGGTCGTCATCTGGTCGAACGAGGTTCAGGTGATCGACGTGCCCAGCGGAACGACCCGCTGGCACGCCTCCTGCCCGTCCGGTGACGTTCGTCGGGTCGGGGTCGCGGCGAAGGATCTGCGCATCAGCTGCGTCGAGGCGGACATGCCCGACGTCACCGGCTACGCCACGGCGGATCTCCTCACCGGCGCGCCGCGCTGAGGAGGTGAACCAGGTCACTCGGACACTGGACCCCGGGGACGCGAGCCGCGCCCTTTACCGCTCGCCCCAATCCGGTTGCTCCCTCGGCGTCTCGCGCGGGCATGACGACGATCGGCTGTAGCCGGTTGACCGTGCCCGGCGGACGTTGAGAGTGGCTGTCTACCGTGGCGTCCTCGGGACGCGACAGACGCCCCGAGCGTAGACGGCGATGAAACGCCGTCACTCGGTGATTGCGATGATCGGGGCGACAGCGTTGGGCCAACTGGCCGCCCGCGACGGGCGACGAAACAGGACACATGCTCCCGATGCGGGTGCCGATCCCGGGCCTTCACGCCGCCGCACCTCGTCGGATCCCGTGTGCCCATGCGCTTCAGCCGAAAGCTGATATCGAGCGGTCGTTGGCCTTGGCGGGTCGATGACGGGAATGCTCTGAGCGCCGTGATGAGGTCTTCGTCGCTCGTACCAGGACGGCGGTTGGTCCTTCGAGCAGGAAGCATCCGCGGCGAAGTGGCTGCGAGGGCGGTCGCGATCAACGGGATCGACACCGGGGTGTAGCGCGCCGACGCGGTCGTCGGCTCGCTGGTGGATTTGGTCGTTGGTCGCTCGGGACGCCGGTGTCGACTGGCAGGAGTCTCGATCGTTCGGTCGGTCCCTGCTCGTGAGGTCCGATGACTACGGACGAGCGGCTGGCGTCGCGTGTGCTCGGTCGTCTTGGCGTCGTGATCGATCGTATGCCGGGCCAGCTCAAGGCTCGGGCGGCGCGACTCTCGATCGGGCGAGGGTCGTGGTCGCCCGTTCGCCTCTAGGCGAGGGCTCCATCAGCTGGTGATGTGCAGCCCGAACGGCCGGCGGAACGAGCTGCGATGGGTGTGAGGCTCGCCACGAAGCGTGCAACCGGACGTTCCCGCACGCATACCTCTCGAAGCGATCCCCAGTCGCGTGACATTGCGGCCCTGGTACAGCTGCACGGGCGCGCCGTGGGCACGGCGCGCAGCAAGTGGACCGCGGCGGGCTCCTGCTCGAGCATCAGCCGGCGAGCGGTGGCCGTGAAGCCGGACGGCGGCGGCGTGGCCGCACAGTTCCTCCAGAACGCTCGCCTGCGTCGGGGTGAAGTGGGGCTGCACTGCGTGCAGCGTCACCACCTAGATGCCCGCCCACGGGACGGGTCAACTGTGGGCGGTGGTCCCGTCGAGTGTGGGGCGGTACCCGGTCTCGAGACCGGCGAGGTGGGTCTCACCCGAGTAGTTGACAGCACCAGTCAATACAAGGGTCATGTGACCGGCGAGGTACTCGAAGTCGGTGTCGACGTTGCGGCGTTCTGCCGGGATTGGAACTGGGAGTACGTGTGGGCTGCCGAGGCCGATCCCGACCAGGCGAAGCTTGCATCTACGGCTGCGCGCGGTCATTTCCCAGCGGCTTCCGTCGGTCGAGCTGCGCACGGTCGACAATGGAGGCGCGAAGCGGACGACATCGTCGCCCACGCGCACGACCGCTCCTCCGACTGTCATCGCCAGTCGGCCTGCGGTCAGCCGACCACCGCCGAAGGCCACGCAGACGTCCGGGCGTTCGAACCCTTGGGCCTGGCCCCACCACCAACGCTCAGGGAAGCCGGCGCCCCAGTTCTTCTCGGCATAGATCTCGGCGCCGTCGAAGGCCCACCTTTCATTGCCGACCGACGCCTGGCCGGATACGGCACCGCCGAGTACGTGTGGATGCCAGTACTGGCCGAGGAACGGCACCGCGGAGAAGACGCCTCCGCCTCCAAACGCGTGCGGCCAACCAACCATGCGATCTATCGAAAGGTCGACGCCGGCGTCGTCGCCGAGGTCGAGGTGCACGTCGTTCGCCGTGGCACGAAAGGCACCGTCACCGGCGGTCACGAGAAAGGCGTCACGTCGCGAGTGCGCCCTCGGCAACACGGCTGAACGGACGAATCCGCCAGGTTCCGCGGCGATGGCGACCGTTGCCCAGTCGCCATCGGGGTGACGGTTGACTCCGCAGAGCACGACGACCACGTGCGACGAGGCGACGTCGGTCACCCGCCAGAAGTAGCCCTCCATCTGCGCTCCATGCGATGGCAGCGGGTCGCCATGAGGCAGGTTCGCGCCCGAGCGACGATAGAGGACGTCGAGGCGATTGATCACCGTGCTGTGGCACTTTCGTACAGCGTCATCAGGCCGACCATGATCTGCTCGGTGTCGTCCTCGTGGCGCTTTCGAAGATCGCCTTGTTCGCGATGTCACCCAGGATGCCGAATGGCGGGTCGTACCCGATCTCGAAAGTCACCAAGCACCCGTCACCCTCCGCCGCAACGTGCTGAGTGACGCTGGCTGACCCGTTCGCCTTGGATTCTTCTTCGACCCGAATGGTTTCGTCCGCAACCACCTCGGTCACTTCCCATTCGGTGTCAAGATCAACATGGAGCACCTTCGCGACCAGGTTGAAGTGGTCGCCCACCGCCAGCATTCGGCCGGGAGCGTTGCTGATCGCGACCGTCACGTGTGAGAACTCTGCAAGGTGCTCGACACCGACGAGTACCTTGAACACCTCTTTCGGTGCGCACGAAATCGAGATCTGTCGTTGGATGCTGGTCACGGTACCTCTTGGGCGTCGAACCGAACGACACGGCTACTCACTGCGGTAGCCGGAATGTTGCCCATCGAAACACGGCGCGGCATGGTCGCTGGCCCATGATCGGCATCGCGGTGACGCTCGGGCGTGTCGATCGAGTTCGTCCGCCCAGGTGCGCCGCGGACCTTGGTCAATGACGTGTGCGAATTCACAGGATGTCCCTTCTGCTGGCTGGCCACTCGCTCACTGGCACCGACAGGTGCCACTGGCCGAGGTCCGTGCCGGTCACACCCAAGCTTGTGGTCGTGCGCGATGTGGACCGGCCCGTTCATCGACGACTCGATGAACGCCTCGACCACCAGGTAGACACATACCTGCTGTTCATGTCCGATGGGTACGGTCCGGGCATGGCCATCATTGGCTCCACCCCGAACGCTGGACGATGGACCGTACGAGTGTCACGAGTTGCCGCTGCCCTGCCACGCCAGGACCGCTACCTGTCGGTCGAGGTCGAGTTGATCGATCCAGACGGCGAACGAGAAGTGTTCGAAGCCCGTACCAGCACCCCGTCCGGTCACCGGGTCCCGCCACCGCCAGCCTGGTGGGGAGCGTTCGCTGTCGCGGCCACCGATCAGCTCGTCACGACCGTCCGGTCGAACACCCTCACCATGGTCTCCGTCGATGACGGCATGCCGGTCCTCAACATTGACGCCCTACCCACCAGCGCCACCGGCCCATCGCTGAACCCGCCCCCGGCATCCCTCGTCAACGAGGTCGACATCGCACTAGCGCGATAGCCGAAGAGCGCGCCGCGGTCAGCCGCAACCGGCAACCCTCGTGCGCCAGGTCAGACCACCGACGACGACCACCCCAAGCACGATCTCGTGTAGCCCACGCGCGGCTTCGCGGGTTCCGGGCGGCTGTGCGAAGTGTTGGGCTGCGATTCCGAGCGGTCGACCGGCACCGACCTTAGGGCGATGCACTGAATGGAGTCCGGGTGGAGCGGGCGCCCTGGTGCCACAGCGGTCGCGACCGGAGAACTTGCCCTCGGTCGCTCTCCGAGAGCTGAAAGGATGCCGGACATGGGCTTTCGAGACCAGGGGATCAAGCCGGCAATTGGGTTCACGGGAGATGGGTTCATCGTTCGACCGCTCAGGCCGTCAGATGTCGCGCTCGACTACGACGCCGTCATGGCGAGCCGCGACTTCCTCTTCCACTGGGAGCAGGACCCGCCCTATCCACCGGAAG